>VHDF01000039.1 GCA_016871495.1 Verrucomicrobiota bacterium
ATTGCAAAACCTGGTTGGCTGAGAATCTCGCCGCGGGAAGTGAAGTCAACACCAGGATGTAGCTGGTCCGTTCCAGGCTTGCAGCCTGAGCCTGCGTCCCATTGCGTTGGGCTTTTCGTTCCGCCTTAAATACTAAGGGACACACATGTTGAAAGAAAGAAAGCGATTGAAAGTCCGCGACGCCGCGGCCCAATGGGAGGTCATTCAGAAGGAGTTCAACGTCGAAGAGTTCATCAATTACTTCGCGGTGAACATGTGCGTTCAAAACTGGGATGGATTCTTCAACAACTACTTCGTCTATCGTGACGTGAAGCCTGGATCGAAGTGGGAGATCTACCCCTGGGACCAGGACAAGACCTGGGGCGAATATGACGGGGCGAGCGAGCGTTTCGATTGGTATGACATGCCGCTCACGATGGGCATGCAGGGTGACAACCCGCCCCGGTTACGAGGTTTGATGCGATTTGAAGGTGGAGGCCCGTTCGGAGGCGCTTCCTGGTGGCGCCCGCCGGGATGGTTTTCGGGTCCTTTGCTGGCTAATCCTGAATTTCGCCAGCGCTTCAAAAAAAGGCTGGCGGAAATCTGTCTGACCGTGTTTACGCCTGCGAAAATGGAACCCCTCGTCGTGTCGCTGGAGAATCGGCTGGGGCCGGAAATCATGATTCGCGCGGGTCTGACGCGGCAGGATCCCGCTGAAGCTTCCAGGCGTTTTCAGCGCCATCTCGATTCGTTCCGGAACCAAGCCGAACACCGGCGCCAATTCATTTTGAACGCCCTCAGCAAGGAAAAGTGAGTTTGAGGGAAAAGCCGGCGCAGGATTCAGCGGCGGAAACGTTCCGGGGAGGGAGGGGCTTGGGTTGAGATGATCTGCTCGAACCCCTAGTCCATCATGCTGCAGCTGGTGCCCGCGACAGGACTTGAACCTGTACGATGTTACTCACTAGAACCTGAATCTAGCGCGTCTGCCAATTCCGCCACGCGGGCAATCCTGCTCTCGCCGCAGGGATCTTGAACTCACTTCAGAGCCGCCTGCCGGGAGCTTAAACCCGCTCGGCAATCATCGACCCAACCGCGACAATCCCTACTAACTAAGGACCCATCCCCGACATCGCAAGTGAATTCATCGGGCCAGCCGAGAATGATCCTTGTGACAACTTGTTACTGTTTGAACGGGCTTCGCCGCATCTGAGCACAGCGCCAACTTGACTCATTGCAAGGGTTCATGGAAATTGGGGTCGGATCATGGTTCGTTCATTTGCTTTTACGACTCAGGGGCGCTTGCATATGCGCGACCTGGATGCCTTCCTGATTCCGACGTTGCTGGCGGACACCAACTTGTTTCTATGGGTTGACTTGGAGGATCCGACACCGGAGGAGACCAAGTTTTTTCTAGAGGATGTATTTCGATTTCATCCGCTTTCCATTGAGGACTGTGTGATGGTGACGCCGTCGCCGAAGGTGGAGGAGTATGTTCCGAAGGAGGAAGACCGGTTTGCGCCCTATCTATTCATGGTCATTCACGCGGTCGATTACAGCCGGAAAGACGGTGTATTTGCGACCAGCGAGCTTAATTTTTTTCTGGGGAAGAATTTCCTCGTCACTTTTCACGAGGTGGCCATGAAGTCGATGCAGGCCGTTGAGGAGCGCTGCATTCGCAGCAATGTCCTCGTCGCGAGGGCGCCGGACCGGGTGGCCCACATTCTTCTCGATGCCTTAGTTGAGAATTACAAACCGGCCCTTGAGGAGCTGGCTTTGGAGATTGGCGATCTCGAACAGCAGGCGTTGCAGCACCCCTCCTCCCGCACGTTGAACAAGATTCTTCAGGTCAAGAAGGAGGTCATGCATTTGCGGCAGATCATCGGTCCTCAGCGCGAAGTCCTTTCCCGCTTCGCCAAAGGCGAGTTCAAATTGATTCGTCCTCACCTCGTGCCCTACTACCGCGACGTCCATGACCGGTTGTTCCACATCGCGGAGCTCGCCCAAAGCTACACGGATTCCCTCACAGGGATCTTGCAGGTGTATCTCAACATGTCCTCCAACCAGACCGGGGAGGTGGTGAAATTTCTGACCATGATTACCGCCATCACCACTCCCATGATGATGGTGGGCACCTGGTACGGCATGAATTTCGAAACGATGCCGGAAGTGAAATGGGCTCACGGCTACGGGCTGGCTTCCGTGGTGACCTTGATTTCCACCGTCGCCACCGTCTGGTATTTCAAGAAGCGAAGGTGGTTCTAGAAGACGCCGGGCTCCTCCCATGCCAAAAGCCAAGTCCAATTTTGTCGAGAAAGTGCTTGGGCGTCTCGGACGCATCGATCAGCAAGGACTCCAAAGCGTGGTCCAGCGCCTGGCCCGCGAGAGAGCCTTCCTGGAAACACTCTTCAACACCATCGAAGATGGCATCCTCGTGGTGGATGAGGAAGGCAAGATCGTTTACAGCAATTTGGCGGCGGGGCACTTGTTCGGTTTTGCACCGGAGTCCGTTGAGAATCAGCCGGTTCGCCGCCATTTGCCCGAGCTCGATTGGCTGAGGCTCGAGTCGCTCGACAAGGAGGGCGGACCGCGCATCTTTCGCCACGAATTCGAAATTCATTATCCCCGGCCCCGTTTCCTCCGGCTTTACGCGGCGCCGTTGGATGGCGAGAGCGTTGGGCGAGCCGGATTTGCCTTGATCGTGCACGACGCGACTGAAGCGCGGCAGCAGACCTTCGAAGCGATCGAAAGCGAGCGTGTTCAGGCGCTGACCCTCCTGGCGGCAAGCGTGGCCCACGAGGTCGGAAACCCTCTCAACGCACTCAGCATTCATCTCCAGTTGATGGATCGGGAACTCAAGAAGTTGCGCTGGACCGAAGCGCGTTGTGCCAAGAAGAAAACTCCCGCCCCGCCCGCCGCCTTGCCGTCCAAGCCTCTGGAAGGCCGCGATGTCGAGGAAATCAGTGACAAACTCGCCGGGTATCTGGCGGTGGCCAAAGGGGAAATCGCCCGGCTCGATGACATCGTCACGCAGTTCTTGCAGGCGATCCGTCCGTCGCGACCTCAGTGGCGTCCTGCGTCGCTCAACGACGTGGCGGCCGAGACGCTCGCGCTGCTGCGTCCCCAATGCGACAATCGCGGCCTCCTCGTCGAGCAGCGCTTTCAAAAACCGTTTCCCGATGCGGTCATCGATCCGCGCCAGATCAAACAGGTGCTCGTGAATTTGGCGAAGAACGCGATGCAAGCCATGACCCGCGGTGGACGCCTGGGCATGGAAACCGGGTCCACGCCGGACGGCGTGTGGATCGCCGTCAGCGATACGGGAGGAGGGATACCCACGGATCAGCTCCAGCGCATTTTTGAACCCTTCTTCACCACGAAAAAGAAGGGATCCGGCCTGGGGTTGATGATCGTGCAGCGCATCGTTCGAGACCACGGCGGGCGGATCGAGGTGGAAAGTCACATGGGCAAAGGAACTTCTTTCCGAGTTTGGCTTCCCCGGGGACAGAAGGCACCCCGCTTGCTTGAGGCGGGAACCCCATGAGCCGCCCCACCTTGCTCATTGTCGACGACGAGAAGCCTACCCGCGACGGCTTGCGGGCGGCACTCGAGGACCGCTACGAGGTCTTTCTGGCTGAGGACGCCGCGACCGCCATGGCGCTCCTGGAAAAGGAGCCCGTGGATGTGCTGCTGACGGATCTGCGGCTGCCCAACGAGGACGGTCTGAAGCTCCTGGCACGGGCCAAGTCGTTGTCCCATCCGCCGATTTGCATTTTGATGACGGCCTACGGGTCAGAGGAAGTTGCGGTCGAGGCGATGAAGCAAGGGGCGGATGATTATATCGCCAAGGGCCGGCTGCAGATTGAAGAACTTGAGTTGCGCATCGCCAAGGCGCTTCGGCAACAGAATTTGGAAGTCGAGAATCGCAACCTCCATCAGCAGCTCGACCGGAAGTTTGGGGTTGAAAACATCGTGGGCGAATCGTCCTTGATGAAGGAAGTGTTTGAGGTGGTGGCGCAAGTGGCCCCCAGCCGCGCCACCGTGTTGGTGACGGGAGAAAGCGGCACGGGAAAGGAACTCATCGCCAAGGCCATCCACCGGCTCAGTCCCCGCGCGCGCTTTCCACTCGTCACGGTCCATTGCGCGGCGCTCTCCCCGTCCCTGCTGGAAAGCGAACTTTTTGGTCACGAAAAAGGCGCGTTCACCGGGGCGCATGAGCGCCGGGTGGGACGATTCGAGCTGGCGGGCGGTGGCACCCTCTTCCTGGATGAAATTGGGGAGATCGACGCTTCGGTTCAGGTCAAGCTCTTGCGCTTCTTAAGCGAGCGCACATTTGAACGCGTGGGGTCGAACAAGACCTTGACGGCGGACGTTCGGCTGGTCGCCGCAACCAACAAGAATCTGGCGCAAATGGTCAAGCAGGGAACGTTTCGCGAGGATTTGTATTTCAGGCTTCGCGTCGTCGAGATCCACCTCCCTCCGCTGCGGGAACGCCCGGGGGACGTTCCACTGCTCGCCCGCGCGTTTCTGCAGGAATTCGCCCGCGAGAACGGCAAGGGGGTCCAGGAGTTCACCCTGGACGCCTTGGATGCGCTGCGGAGTTACCCTTGGCCGGGGAATGTCCGGGAGTTGCGCGCCGCGGTTGAACACGCCGTCGTGTTGTGCCGGGGTGACCGGGCCGGGGTGCGTGACCTTCCTGCCGAGCTGCGCGCCCCTGCGGTGATGACGGCCGCCCCCATTCCGAGTGATGCCGCGCCGGGAGAGACTCCTCTCACGGTCAAAGAGGCCGAGAAGCAGCTCATCATTCGCGCGCTGAAGGAAGCGGGCGGCAGCCGCACCCTGGCCGCACAGCGCATTGGGATCAGCCGGCGCACGCTGCACCGCAAGTTGAACGAGTATCGATTGGAAGGCATCTAAACCCGGACTGGAAGGAGACTGGCATGGTAGGTCTGCAAGAACTGATTCATAAATTCGAAGTGGGCGAGGGGGCGGGCTGGCTGCGCTCCGTGCTGGGCGCGGTGGCGCTCCTGGCGATGGCGGTGATCTACGATCTTCGCGAGTTCAAGAACTTCAATTCACCCGAGGCCATGGACCAGGCCCAGCTCGCCCGCAACATTGCTGAGGGGGAGGGCTTCACCACGCGCTGCATCCGCCCGCTCAGCGCGCACCTCCTTCAGCAGCGTCATCGCGAGCTCGCGAAAGATAAGGCCGCCAGCCCGGCCGATCCGGCGTCGGATCCGACTTTTTTGCATGTTGATCATCCGGATATCACTCATCCGCCGTTGTATCCGGTCCTTCTGGCCGGCCTCATGAAAGTGGCGCCGTTTCGCTACGAAATTCCCCAAAACGCCGCCTTCCACACCTATCAACCCGAGATCGTGATCGCCCTGTTCAACCAAGTGCTGTTCATGCTGGCGGCGATCCAGCTCTATCTGTTGGCGAGGCGGTTGTTTGACGCATCCGCGGCCTTGATCTCGACCTTGCTTTTCGTCGGCGGCGAATTGTTTTGGAGGTTCAGTATTTCAGGGCTTTCAACCCTGCTGCTCATCAACCTGTTTCTGGCCTTGGTCTCAGTCCTGACTCGACTGGATGAGTCCTGCCGGAATCCCGAGAAACCATTGCGATCCACCATGCTCTGGGCCGCAGCGGCGGGGTTATTGCTCGGGGCGGGTTTGTTGACCCGCTACAGTTACGGGTGGCTCCTTTTACCCGTCCTGGTTCATGCCGGGTGGAGCGGGCCGCAGCGGCGATGGGTGGCGATGGGCGCCGTGTTGGTTGCGTTCGCAGTGGTGACAACCCCTTGGCTGGTGCGGAATCATCAACTGAGCGGTCATTTCTTTGGGACGGCGGGATACGCGGTTTACGCGGAGAGCAAGTCCTTTCCGTCCGATCATTTGGAACGCGCTTTGGCGCCCGCATTCAACCGGGTCGAATTTGAAGAATTCCTGCGCAAATTGGTGGTGAACGGCACGGCGCTTTTGCAAGAGGATTTGCCGAAGCTGGGCGGGAGCTGGGTCTCGGCGTTCTTTCTCGCCGGTCTGATGGTAAACTTTCGGAATCCGGTGTTGAGCCGTTTGCGATGGTTCCTCGTTGGAACACTGGCGATCTTCGGGTTGGTTCAGGTGATGGGCAGGACCTTCCTGAGCACCGAGAATCCTGTGGTGAACGGGGAAAACCTGCTGGCCATCGCGGCACCGCTGGTTTTTGTCTTTGGGACGGCGATTTTCCTGACGCTGCTGGATCAATTGGAAGTCCCGATGCCGGAAATCAAGCATCTCGTCACCACGGGGTTCGTGTTGTTGTCGTGCGCTCCCTTGTTGCTCGTGCTGCTGCCGCCGCGGTTGCATCCGGTGGCTTATCCGCCTTACTATCCGCCCGTGGTGCAGACGCTCTCGGGATGGATGACGCCCAAGGAACTGATCATGACCGATGTCCCGTGGGCGGTGTCGTGGTATGGCCGGAAGAAGGCCATCTGGACGGTGATCAACGCGAAAGAAGACTTTTTCGCGGTGAGCGACTTTCAGAAGCCCGTCTCGGCACTCTATCTGACCCAGCGCACCACGGACGCAAAATTTCATTCGCAGATGGTCAAGCCTCAGGCGACGAGCTGGGAGTGGTTTATTTTGCAGGGCCTGGTGAAGACCAACTTGCCGTCGGGATTTCCACTCAAAAAATCGGCGGGAGGATTCGAGACGGTGGGCCATTTTTACCTCACGGACCGGGAACGCTGGCTGAAATAAGCGGAAATTCAGAAATGCGAAAGTGGCTCGCCTTATGAGTTTTCTGGGAGTTTTCCGTTTGACACCAATTCTGTTTGAACGTAAAACCTGCCTGCATTTCAAATAATCAAGCTGTTTGAGGGTAACGTCTTTCCCTGGAAACGGACATCGTATCGCTATGAACAAAATTCTTGCATCCGCCAGTATGGCTGCTGTGGGCGCCTTGGGGTTGAACGCTGCTGACACCCAAATCCTGAGCCCGCTCGAAACCGGCAAACCCTGGAGTATCTCCGCAGGTTTGCGCGGATTCTATGACGACAACTACGCCATGCGTCCGGACGGGGCTGCTCGCGAGAGCTATGGGTTTGAGGTGACCCCTTCCGCGAAGTTCAATATTTTTCACCATCAAACGCGCTACTCGCTTTCGTATGATTACATCATGCGATACTTCGAGGATCGCGTGAATGATTCCGCCGACCACAGTCATCTGGTGAATGGCGCGATCAATCACCGGTTCAACGAGCATCACAAGGTGGATCTGAGCAATTCCTTCGTGGTAGCGCGCGAACCCGAGTTGCTGGAACCGACCGGCCCGACCACGGCGCCGATTCTTCGGAGCGATTCCAACAACATCAACAATCGCGCTTCCGCCGCTTATACCGCTGACTGGACTTCCGTCCTGAGCACGGTGGTGGGGTATGGCAATACGATTTACGATTACGACGAAAGCGGGCCTGGCAGCTATTCGGCGATTCTCGACCGCATGCAGCATTTGATCTCGGGCAGCCTCCGGTTCCGGGTGGCCTCGAGCACGATCGCTTCGGTCGGTTATCAATTCGGGATCGTCGATTATCGCGGCAAGGATTCTCTGGCCTTTGCGGCGCCGTTCGTGAGTCCCAACGTTCGCGACAATGAATCCCATTATCTGTTCGCAGGGTTGGATCATTATTTTAACCCGACTCTGAACTTTTCCGGACGTGTGGGTGTCCAACTTACCGATTACACCGGTTCGCTTCCTGGGTCGCCTGATGATAAAACCTCGCCCTACGCCGACGGCAGCCTTTCCTGGAATTACACCACGGGCAGCACGCTTCAAGTGGGGGTGCGTCACGAGCGGGTACCCACGGATGTCGCCCTGTTCAACGTCGGGTTGCCGACGCTCGACATGGTCAGCACCGCGGCTTACGTCCTCGTCCGCCACCAACTCACCGCCAAATTGCGCGCCGGCTTCACGGCTCAGTACCAGCATTCTACGTTCAACGACAATATCCCGGGCGACTTGGTGGACGATTACTGGACCCTGGGAGCGAATGTCGCCTACCAATTCAACCAGTATATTGCAGCGGAATTGGGCTACGCCTACGACAACCTCGATTCGGACTTGGTCGACCGTGGGTTTGATCGCAGCCGGGTCTTCCTGGGCGTGCGGTTTACCTACTAAGCCCTTCAGTTAACTTTGACGGGAGGCTGGACCAACATCTAGCCTCCTTTTTTTTCCATGGAATCAGTCAAGAACGCCCCTCAGTCCGAATCCAAGCTCCATTTCCTCGATTATTGGCGCATCATTCGCATCCGGAAGAGCGTCATTCTGCTGGTGTTCTTGCTCGTGGTCATCACGACGACCGCCGTCACGTTGATCCTCCCCCCTCAATACCTCAGCATGGTTCGCATCGCCGTGGAAAAGGACGCCACGGACATTTCGGGTCTCTTCCAAAGGGACAGCATTCAAGTTTACGATCCCTATTTCATTCAGACTGAGTTCGAGAAGATCACCTCGAAGAAGGTGCTGCATAAAGTCATTGAAGACATGGGGCTCAACAACGAATGGGCCAAGAGGTATAACTCGGAAGGTCCGCTGAAGACCTCCGAGACTTACGAGATTTTGAAGCGGCACATTGATGTCCGCCAAACCCGGAATACGAGTCTGATTGAGATCAGCGTCCGCAGCGAAGATCGGCGGGAAGCGGCCAATCTATGCAATAAAATTGCGGAAACGTACAAGGAGAACCGGCTCAGTCTCCGCCGTGACATGTCCGACAAGGGCATCACCAAACTCAAGGATGAGTATCAATTGCAGTTGGCCAGGGTTCATTCGTTGCAGAGCAATGCGGCCGAGTTGCGCCTCAGGTTGAAGATCTCGGATTACGTGGCCGAAGGCAACGCCCCGGTCACCACTCTCGAACCGGAGACGGTCCGGCGGCTCGAGAACGAACACCTGGCGGCCCGCGGCGAGTTGGCATTTTACACCGCGAAGCTCGACGATTTGCGCAGCATGAACCGGGAAAACCTTCGCAAGGCCATTCTCTCGGCCGAGCCGGACGACCTGTTGAAGGATCTTTTTCTCCGCCTGAACGACACCGAGCAGCGGTGGTCCGCGCTGAACAAGGATGTGGGTGATTTGCACCCAGAAGTGATCAAAACCAAAGCCTTGCTCAGCACCCTCAACACGCAGATTGAGGCGCGTATCGATGGGATCCTCATGGGATTGGGAAGCCGGTTGAAAGCCACGACTCAACGGGCCCTCGAGCTGTCGAACCAAGTGGCGGTGGCCATCGAGAAGGACGCCAAGGCCGCCAGCGAATACCGGCCCTATTTCTTGATCAAAGGAGAGTTGGAGACGGAGAAGCGGATCCTGGAGACGATGAAGTTCAAGATCGTCCAGGAGGAGGTGGACTTGAGCCTTCCCAAGAGCTCGATCGTGGAAGTCACGGACCGGGCGGAAGAGAGCCAAAAACCTTTCCGGCCGAATATTCCGCTGAACATTGGTTTGGGCGTGGTGGTGGGTCTTCTGATCGGAGTGGGCCTGGCCTTCTTCATTGAGTATCTCGACACGAGCGTGAAGACCATTGACGACGTGGAGCGCGCTTTGCAGGCGCCGGTGCTGGGCGTGATTCCGCAGAACGTGGGCTCGTTGCTGGAGGAAGGGGCGGACAGCCCGCATGCCGAAGCTTACCGGGTGTTGAGAACCAATGTCTTGTTCTCCCAGAAAGACCCTCAGAAGAACACGTTGACGGTGGTGAGCGGTGGCGCGGGTGAAGGCAAATCCACCACGATTTTCAATCTGGCCACCATCTTTGCCCAGCATGGGAGCCGGGTTTTGGTGGTGGATTCGGATCTGCGCCGCCCGAGCCTGCACAAGATTCTGAAGGTCTCGAACACCGTGGGACTGACCAACTACCTCCTCAAACAGAACTCGCTGGAGGAGGTCATTCAGACGACCAAACAGCCGGGGTTGGATTTTCTGCCGAGCGGCAAGTTGCCCAGCAGTTCCCTGGGTATTTTGAATTCGACCCAAATGCGAGAGTTCATTCGCGAGGCCAAAAAGCGTTACGATTACGTGTTCTTCGATTCTCCGCCCATCATGGGTGTCAGCGACGCCTCGATCCTGGCAAGCGAGGTTGATTTGGCGCTGTTGGTGATTCAATATCGCAAATACCCGCAGGCCATGACCGTTCGTGCCAAGCAGATGGTCGAGAAGGTGGGCGGGACATTGCTGGGAGTTGTGCTCAACAACATCAATATTTCCCAGGATTCTTACTACTACTACTACAGCGGTTATTATTACGATTACTACTCCCGGAACGATGAGGGCGGGGGCAAAAAGAACGGGGAACACAAGAAGGCCGCCGCCCAAGCCGGGGAAACGCCGGAACGGGGTGGCGGAGTGGAGATCAAGCAAAAGTATTGACCCTTGCGGTTGGATTGTTGGAATCGTGGCGCTCATGAAGCTCGTTCGATCATTCTTTTTTTCCTCCCTTTGGGAAAAGGCCAGGCCTCGGCTCGCGGTCCATTTTCTTTGGCTACTCCCGGCGATGGCTTTGACGACCGGTTGTGAAACCACCGGCGGAGGACTCGGGAGTTCCACTTCGCCTGCGCCCGGTGCGGCGGCGAAGGCTCCTGTCGCGCCCGCCCCCGAAGCGCCTCCCGTGGTCCGCGGCGATGTGCTCAGGCCCAACGACATGGTGTCGGTTCTTTTCTCGGGTCTGGCTTCCGCTCCCAATCGCCACGACGAGCGCATCAAAGATGACGGGAGTTTGACTCTGCCTCTGAATTTGCGCATCCAGGCGGCGGGTAAAACCCCCGGCCAGTTGCAAAGGGATATTTATAACCTCTACGTTCCGGCTTATTTCCGCGAACAATTGACGGTCACGGTGGCTCCGGAAAATCGGTTCTTCTTCGTCGATGGCGATGTGCGGACCCCGAACCGTTACGTCTACGCGGGCGAGATGACCGTGCTCAAGGCCATTTCCGCTGCCGGAGGATTCACGGATTTCGCCAACCGCAAGAATGTCATCCTGAACCGGTCCAACGGAGAGAAGCTCATCATCAATTGCGAGAAGGCCGCGAAGAATCCCACCTTGGACAAGCCGGTTTATCCCGGGGATCAGATTATCGTCAAACGCAGGCTCATCTGACCCTGGCTTAGCCGTGCTGCGCGGGGTTGGTTGTGCGGGGTGTTCGCCGTTTTGATTCAACTTCGTGTCATGAATGGCCCCGGTGCGGGTTCCACTTGGGTGGCCAGTTCTCTCCCTGCAAGCTTTGGGAGGAGTCCAGCGGACGGCTTGCGTTGCGAAGCCAAAGGAGTCTGGGAGGGGCACTTCAACGTCCGCCTCGAAAAGGATGGTGTCTTTGTGCTCTCGGCCCGGGCAGAGGCGTTCTGCAGGGTCAATGGGTCTCCTGTTTCGGAAGTTCCCCTGCGTCATGGAGACGTCATCGACGCTGGAGAGATGAAGTTGTGTTTTGGATTTGCGGATGCGCCGCAAAAGTCACTCCGGGCGAGGGAAGTCCTGGCCTGGGTGTTGATCCTCGGCTTGGGTTTGTTGCAGTTGATCGTGGCGGCGCTGTTATTCTGAACCTTTGAGCCTTCAGCGGTTGGTTTTGGATTTCGCCCGCTGCTGGCGGAAGAAGTCCAAGAGCAAACTCCGGCATTCCTCTTCGCGAACCCCTCGAGTGATGTCGGACTTGTGGTTGAGTCCTTCAAACTGAAGGAGATTCATGGCGCTGCCCGCGGCCCCGGCTTTGGCGTCGGAGACTCCGAATACCACACGGGAGAGTCGTGCATGCACGATCGCGCCCGCGCACATGGGACAAGGTTCTTTGGTGGCGAAGAGGGTGCAATCCGTGAGCCGCCAATCGCCAATCGCGGCTTCGGCTTGAGTAATGGCCAGCATCTCGGCGTGGGCCGTGGCGTCTTTGAGCAGCTCCACCTGATTCCAGGACCGCGCGATCACGCGCCCCGCGCGAACGATGACCGCACCCACCGGAACTTCGTCGTGTTCCCAGGCGCGGCGAGCGAGCCGCAGAGCCTCACCCATGAAGTAGGCGTCACTGTTGAGGTCGATGGGAGGTTCCATGAATGGATTCTTCGAGATGCCAGCTGACTTCCGACGCGCTGCTCCAAATTCCGTGGGCCGCGAAAAAACCACCGCGATGTTTCCAAAACTGCGGCCAGAGAAAATCTCGATCGGTATCCGGGAGGTCGAGCCGATCCAAAGCGGTTCGGGAGTAAAATGCGAACACACCTTCCTCGTGAGGAGGAGGGGGCTTTTCCAGCTTTCGTCGAATTTCGAAAAGAAACATCAACCAATGGGTCGTGCCTTGGTAGGCCGCTTCGGAGACGAGGCCGGTCAAACGCAAGTCGCTCTCGGAAAGGGCCAAATTCATTTCCTCGCCGGCTTCGCGGCAGGCGCAGCGATAGGGCGACTCGCCGAGCCAGGTTTTGAGTTTGCCCCCCGGCGGGCTCCATCGCCCCCGGTTCGGCTCCCGCGTGCGATGGAGCAACAACACTTCGTCCTGGGCATTGAAGCCGTAAAGCAACGTGGAGATCTTGTGGGGAAAATCCATCGGCGGCAGTGAAGCAAGAACGCCGGATCATTTCTACTGCCATTTCATTCCAGGAATTCTAAATTGCTGGCGTGAGTTCGATTCCACTTCTCCGAGCAGAAAACGGCAAGATTCTTCCTGCCGACACGCCCGAAGCTTTTGCCCAGTCCGTGGCGCTGGCTGCGGATTGGTTGAAGCGCGGTAGCGTGGTGGTCCTCCCGACCGAAACCGTCTATGGACTGGCGGCGAGTGCTTGGAATGAAAGGGCGATTGAGGAGATCTATCGCCTCAAGGGACGGCCTGCTTCCAATCCCCTCATTGTGCATGTGTCAGGCATGGAAATGGCCAAAGCCAGTGTGAACGATTGGCCTGAAGCGGCCGATCAACTGGCGAGAGCCTTTTGGCCGGGTCCGCTGACGCTCGTTTTGCCCAAGCGCTCTGTAATACCGGACAGGGTGACGGCAGGCGGGTCGACGGTGGCTGTGCGCTGGCCTTCACATCCCATCTTTCAGGCGGTGCTGGAGCAATGCGGATTTCCGCTGGCCGCGCCCAGCGCGAATCGGTCCAACAAAACCTCTCCAACGGCAGCGACTCAGGTCTTGCAGAGCCTTGGTGAAAACGCCCCCTGGATTGTTGATGGAGGTCCATGCCCCGTTGGCATTGAATCGACCGTGGTGGATGTTGCGGGAAAAGTTCCGAGAGTTCTGCGGGCCGGGATGATTTCGAGGGAGGCGATTGAGAGAGTTCTGGGCCGGAGTGTTGGCACGGCGCAGTCAGAAACCTTGGCGGGGAATGAAGTCGAGACGCTCCGCAGTCCTGGTTTGATGCGGTCCCACTATGCACCGCGGGCGGATTTGTGGACTGGGCGATGGAAGCACGGGAAGAGTGCGCGCATTGCCTTGACTGGAATGGGCCTCAAAATGGAGCAAGTGGCTGTCATTTCTCACACCATCATACCTGAAGGTTTCGAGCGAGTGATCGTCTTGCCGAATGATCCTGAAGCGTATGCGAGGGGGATGTATGCCGCCTGGCATCGATGTGATGAAGAGGGGGTTGCGGCGATCTTGGTCGAGGAGCCACCCGACGGTCAGGCTTGGGAAGGGATCTGGGATCGACTGAGAAGGGCGTCGAGAGGTCGACTCGAAGGGGGAATTTAATTATTACAATATGTTAATGTGCAATGACTTGATTCGAAAGTCGATCCCATGAAAAGGGGTAGTTTTTGGATCTGGAAAGTTGAGTTGGGATCGTCGATCAAGTGAAAACGAAACTTGTTGAATTGGATGTGATTTTGGATAGGTTTGGGGTGTGCGAAGTCCGGCCTGCCAAAGTTGGCGCTCCTCGCGACAGCGAGGGGGGCGAAAATGTTCAAAAAACTGTTTGACACATCCTTGATGCTTTGAGAGCCTGAGCGCACACACGGAATAACCAAGCAACAAAATGAGAACAAAAGCACTACTACTTACAGCCGCATTTGCTGCGGCAGGTGTCGCCGCTGCGTCCGCGCAGGTTTACTCAGTGAACGCGGTGGGCTACGTGAATGTGTCGGTCCCCAAGGGCTTCTCGATGATTGCCAACCCTCTCAAGGCTTCGGCAAACACGGTGGGTGCCTTGCTGGCATCTGCTCCCGATGGCACGACCGTTTACAAATTCAGCGGTGGCAAATTCGGCGTCAACACCAAGGACTTCGGTGAATTTGCGAATGGCGCTGAGACGATGAATCCGGGCGAAGGTGCTTTCATTGAAGCTTCGAGCGCGTTCACGGTGACGTTTGTTGGGGAAGTGCCTCAGGGTGCTCTCTCCCAGAACATTCCTGCTGGATTTTCGATTCAAGCCTCTCAAGTTCCTCAAAAGGGACAACTGGATACTGTTTTGAAGTTCCCTGCGGCTGATGGTGACACTGTCTATCGATACAACAATGGGAGTGGACGTTACAGCATTCACGCCTATGACTTCGGCGCTTGGGACAATCCGCCGTCTCCTGAAGTGGGTGAAGCCTTCTTCGTGAACAAGGCTGCAGCTGCGCAATGGAAGCGCGATTTCTCGGTCAACAACTAACCTGGAGTATCCTTAGAAACCCAACCAAACTATGAAAAAACTTCTAACTGTGGCCGCGCTGCTGGTGGTTGCTTATGCAACTCAGGCGCAAGGCACTGTGAACTTCAACAACAAAACTGGTGGCGTCGATTCTCCCGTGTTTGATGTCGGAGGCACGACCAAGCTTGCTGGTCCGGCCTTCCTGGCTGGTCTCTATGAAGGAGATACACTCCTGGGTGCCACGGCCCCGTTCCGAACGGGTACTGGCGCAGGCTATTGGAATCCGGCTCCGGACAGCTCTCGCGCAACGAGCGTTGCTCCTGGTGCGAACGCGACTCTGACAGTGCGCGCTTGGGAAGCCTCCGGCGGTGCTAACTACGCTGCGGCTCTGTCTGCCGGCAAGAAGACTGGAAAGTCTGATGCTGTGACCGTTGCCACGGGTGGCGCTGGTTCTCCTCCGAGCCTGCCCGCCGTTCTGACCGGACTGAAGAGCTTCAGCTTGGTTCCTGAACCCAGCACGATCGCTCTCGGTGCCCTCGGCGCAGCGGTTCTCCTGTTCCGCCGCCGCAAGTAACACTTGCTGCATCTGTTCTCATTCAGCCGCCCGGAAACGGGCGGCTTTTTTTTTGTTCGAGGGAGAGTGAAGGAAAGAGATGAGCTCACTCAAACCCGTCGTAGAAATCTCGACAGATAAAAAGCACGAGCACTGAAAGTGTGCTACCTAGAAACGGCAATTGCCCTTGATGAAGATTCGCAAGGTCCTGGCGATCGAGCCATTCCGAATCACTCACCTGATCCATAATGGATATGCCTCGTTCTTCGTCATGTCTTTCTCATCCAAGTCTTTGTAAAACATCACCATGTTCAACTATCCTCTTACGGATTAACCCCCACAAGGGCAGAACCGAAGACGGGTTTGCGATGGGGAGGTGGATTCTCGTCACCTTGGTTTTGCTTCAAGTGACGATGGAGCTGCGCGGGACGGGTTGGGAACAAGGAGAAGGATATCGGGTCAAGCAAGTTGATTTCGGCAAGGAGTCCGCATTGGATCGAGTAGGTTTGTTTCCGGTGTCCGCCGATTTCACCGGAATTCGATTTGAGAACCGATTGTCGATCGAGGATGTGGCGGAGAATCGTCTGCTTGAGATTGGTTCCGGGGTCGCTTTGGGGGACATCGATGGTGATGATCGCGTGGACATCTATTTCTGCGGGTTGAAGACGCAGAATCGTCTGTATCGAAACTTGGGCGGCTGGAAGTTTGAAGATGTCAGTGATGCTTCGGGATTGGGTTTGAAAGGAGAGGCGTTTACGGGTGCCGCGCTGGTTGATTTGGATGGCGACGGCGACCTTGACTGCCTTGTGAATTCTCTCGGGGGAGGAACGAAGCTATTCCGTAACGATGGAAAGGGCCGTTTCAGCAAGGTTGACGCTGCTGGATTGCTGGGCCGATCGGGCGCGACCTCGATGGCCCTGGGGGATGTGGATGGCGATGGGGACCTCGACCTCTACGTGACGAATTACCGGTCGGATACCTTTTTTGACTTCCCCCCGGGTCTTCGAACCGAGATGAGGCGGACGAGTCAAGGCGGTTGGGTGGTGGAACCCCGGGCGCGATTTCTGACGCTCGGCATGGGGACGGCGCCGCCGCTGGTGCTTGAGCGTGGGGAGCCGGATGTCTTTTATTTGAACTTGGGGAAGGGCAAGTTTGTGCCGGTTCCCTGGGAAGCTGGGGTGTTCCTGGATGAAGCGGGTGGGGCGCTGAAAGAAGCACCGACAGATTGGGGCATGGCGGCGATGTTTCGGGATTTGAACGGGGACCGTCTGCCGGATCTGTTTGTCTGCAATGATTTTGTCCAGTGGCCAGACCGTTTATGGCTTAACCATGATGGAAATGTGCTCAAGGCGGCCCCTAAAACAGCAGTGCGGGCCTGGAGTGTAGCGTCCATGGCTGTGGATGCGGCGGATATTGATCGGGACGGAGATTTCGATTTGGTCACGGTGGATATGTTGAATCCCTTGCGACAGGCTCGATTTCGCCAGCGTCCGGATCTTCTTTTGGGTAAGGTGGAATGGCCCATGGAGGAGCCGGAGTTTTCGCCGGAGGTGCCTCGAAATGTGCTTCAGCTTAACCGTGGCGACGGCACTTTCATGGAAGTGGGACGTTATGCGAAGCTCGCCGCGTCGGATTGGTCACCGAGCGTCATGTTTTTGGATCTCGATTTGGATGGATGGGAGGATTTGTTGGTCGGCGTCGGCAACTGGCATGACGTTCAGGATATGGACGCGCTCGCTCGTCAAAAGCAGGTTCAGACCAGAAACATTCCGGTCCGTGTGCAGGACCTTCAACACCTTCCGCTGAGGCTGGGCGCGAGCAAAGTGTTCCGAAATAGGCGGAACCTTCAATTCGAAGAAATGAAGGGCGTTTGGGGATTTGGCGGGATTGGGATCGCGCAAGGCATGGCTATGGCGGATCTGGATGGCGATGGGGACCAGGATGTGGTGGTGAATTGCATGAATGAGCCCGCACGGCTTTATCGCAACGACGTCCGTGCCGGGCGTGTGATGGTGCGGCTCGTGGGCGAGAAAGAGAATCGAAGCGGGGTGGGAGCCAAGGTGACGGTGCGGGGTGGACCCGTGACGCAGGCCCAAGAGATCGTGGTCGGAGGGCGTTTTGCTTCCAGTGACGATCCCACCCGGACATTTGCGACGGGGAAAGCTGAGACCGTGGAAATCGAGGTCGATTGGCGGGACGGAAGACGCAGTCTGATTTCGACGGCCAAGGCGAACCGGATTTATGAGATCAACCAGGCCTCCGCTTTAGCCGTCCCAAGCCCGGTTCAAGCGGGGCCGACCCCTTTCTTCGACGATGTGAGTTTACGACTCGGACACCGCCATGAAGACCTGGCCTATGATGACCGATCGCGGCAACCGCTGCTTCCGTTTAAGCTCTCCACGTCCGGGCCTGGTGTGGGTTGGATCGATTTGGATGGAGATGGAGACGACGATTTGATGGTGGCAGGAGGCAAGGGCAGTCGCGTTGCGGTTTTTAGAAACAAGGGCCAGGCACAGTTTGAGAAGTGGACTGGCAGGAGTTCGGAGGCGGCTAATCTCAGGGATCAAACATCCATGGCGGTGTTTGTGGAGGGAGGACAGAAGTTGCCGGGCGCCCTCGTGGTGGAGTCGAATTGGGAGGATGGGGAAAGCTCGGCTCCGGCGGTTGGGCGGCTGGGTATCGTGGGGGCTGACGTCGCTTACGATCGTTGGGATTTCCCCGGCGGCAAGAACACGACGGGGGCGATGGCCGTGGCGGATCTTGATGGCGACGGCGCGTTGGAACTATTTCTGGGAGGGCGCTCCGAGGTTCATCGGTATCCGGTGGCGGCGGAGAGTTTATTCGTCAGGAAGTCAGCGAACAAAGTGGAAGTCCTTCAACGAATGGGGAGCCTGGGCATGGTGCAAGGCGCTGTCTTCACGGATTGGGATGAGGATGGTGACGCGGACCTGGCGGTGTCGGTGGCCTGGGGGCCCATTTGGTTGCTGAAGAATGAGAAGGGGCGATTCAGCGATGTCACGCAGGGGACCGGATTGGAGAGGTATCCCGGATTATGGAACGGAATCGCGGCGGGGGATTTTGATGGAGATGGTAGGATGGACTTGGCCGCGTCCAACTGGGGCATGAATTGGAGGGTTGATCAGCAGGAGGGGCGGCCGGAAGATGTCTGGTTGTATTATGGCGAGTTTGCGGGTGATGGTGTGCTTCATCCTGTTTTGGCTTCGATGGATGAGTTGTTGGGCAAGGTGACTCCGTGGCGGGATCGGAAGACGCTGGCGGCGGCCTTTCCCTGGATCAGTGCCAAGTTTCCCGATCATCTCTCCTTTAGCAAAGCGGGTTTGGAAGAGATGATTGAAACTCAGGGGAAAGGGGCAGGAAAACTGATGGCCCGACATTTCGCATCGTCGGTTTTCTTGAATCGAGGAGGCCGATTTGAGATGCGCGTCCTGCCTCCTGAAGCCCAGTTTAGTCCGGCTTTTGGAATTACCGTTGCGGATTTTGATGGTGACGGGAAGGAGGACCTTTTCCTGGCGCAGAATTTTTTTGGAGCGGACTCCGAGTTGTCCCGTTCTGACGCGGGGAGCGGCATGGTATTGCTGGGAGACGGGCAGGGAGGATTTCGGGTGATGCCGGTGCAACAGTCAGGCCTTCGTTTGACGGGCGAACAACGAGGAAGCGCGGTGGCGGATTTCGACTCTGATGGCAGGACCGACTTGGTGGTGGGCGAGTCTCGTGGTGCAACGCGGCTTTTTCGGAATCGCTCCGGGAAGCCCGGGTTGCGGATCCAGTTGGAAGGGCCTCGTGGACTATCGGATGTTATCGGCTCCAGGATTCGTGTGGTGGATGAGCAAGGGCTGGGTCCATCGCGGGAACTGCATTCGGGATCGGGATGGCTGTCCCAGGACAGTTTGATCCCTGTGATGGGGGTGAGAGGCCGGGCCAAGGAAGTTCGGGTAACTTGGTCTGATGGTTCGCATTCGATCCACGAGGTTCAGCCGGGCCAGCGTTTTCTCAAGGTCCGCAAGCCGATCGCGGACTAGTGTGCTGTTCATGAATTGGGTGGTTTCAGAAGCTGGATCGTGTGACCTCTGCTGAATGGCCGTTTTCAGGTTCAACCGTGGTGCCTGGTCAGGGTAACCGTTCGACTTTGTAGAAGCGGATGTCCTTGGCTGAGGGATCCTGAAGTGTTGTCTCTTCGGCGGTAGCGGGTGGCGAATCCGCGATGGGGATTCACTCACCTTGGGGGAAAGCGTCGCGTGTGAAGAGGCGGTAGCGTTTGCCGGGGAGGCTGAGGAATCGCACAGCGCCACCCCCGGCGTTCACTTCCACCGAGAGAATCTTGAACACGCTGGAAGCCTGTTGGGGATCTGTGCCGGAGGCGTATTCGTGGGCGTTGTCGGCGCCATCGCCGTCGGGGTCCGCGGCGGGCGATGCTTCCGGGGCGGTGAAACGTGGGAAGTGGAGTCGTTGATATTCGTCCGGGAAGCCATCGAAGTTGTCGTCGCGGGATGCGGGTTGAATATCGAGAAAACCGTGGGCCGCGGACCAAGAACCGTCCGGCCATTCGACGAGCAGGGAACGCATGCCGGGAACGGCGTTGGGATCGATTTGGATGAGGGCGGATCTTCCCCGCAGGTTTCCTCCGGCATCCATTTGAGTGGGGCCGACGCGGATGCCGGTCCCGGTAACGCGCAAGACACCTCCGACCACCGGGAACTCCGGGGAAAAGACACCCACGACGAGGTTCGATTGTCCAGGTCGCGCCAAGGCCGCCAAGGCTGAATGGAAGATGGGATCCTGGGAGGAGCCCGGAATGCGGATACTGGTGATTCGGGGGGAAGGAGAGGAAGAAATCGCTTCGAAGTCTGCACCGAGGGTTGTTCCAGGCAAGAGTTGAAGGTTGGTTCGAACGACGGGGGCGAACTGGGTTTGAATCGCATTCGTGAGGAAGTAGGTCGAAAGATCGCGTCCTCGCGCGAGAAACTGGCTGGCATCATTCGGGTCGAGGGGAAAGATCCTGGCTTGGTAGGTTCCGGGGTCGAGCCCGGCCATCTCGAAGGTTCCGTCGATGCGCGTGGGATTGGCGGCGACGAGATTTCCATGAATGTCTTCCAGGGCGACGACGGCGCCGGGGAGGGGCTCACCGCGCAACGTCACGCGGCCATGGAGGGAGCTTCGCCGCGTTCGATCGGTCTCCCGGCCGTAGAGAGCGCGCGCGGCGGCAATATCGTCGGAGGAGAGTCCGAGGTAGGCGTCGATGCCATCGCCTCCATTCGGGAACATGGTCGCTCCACCGGCGGGAGAGTGGTCGAGTCCGAGGAGATGTCCGATTTCGTGGAGCATGGTGGATTCCACGAAAATGCGGTTGGGAGATGTTTCGAGAGGGTTGGTGAACCAGGAGTAGGTGCGTCCGTTCAAGACGATATCGGCTTCATGAATGACGCCGTTGGTGGAGGAAAGGTAGGTGAGGGCTAGGCTGAATCGGATGTCATCGCGTCCTCCGTTGACGAATTTGTCTTCACGGGTCCAGTAAACGAGGTTGGTGTGATCGGAAGTGTGAAGCGGAGTTTCGGGGGGCACGAGGCCGGCGAATTCGAATCGGATGGCGACACCCGGGATGGCCTGCCATTGATCGAAGCTGGCGCGAACGGATTCGATTTCCTCCGAGCGGTGAGCCGCAGACCAAGCATCGGAGGCGATGTGGTACCGGATGGCGTGGGTGGAAGGGTTGAGGGAATTGGTGTGGACGAGATTCGGCTGATCGAAGGGCCAGCGGAGAGGGTTGCCGGGCGTCGTTTGATCCAGCACGTAGGCCAGGACGGGCATTGGGCGCAGCAGCAGCAGCAGTGCGAGGAATACGAACCAAGCGTACGCGCGGGTCGACTTGCTCATGGAGGACGATGCGGCGCGGGGATTCAGCGGTTTGGCGCGACGAGGGATTTGAATGCGGGCAGCGAGAAGTAGCGACCGTGATGGAGAACGCCTTGGGTTTGGGCACCGGGGATGTTGCGAGCGGGAGGCGGACTGATCACAGAGAGTTTTCCTTGTCGCATGGCGAGCGTGACGAATTCCCCCTGCGGGTTACGGTCGAGGAAGGCGATGACTTCCTCTCCCACCTGGAAATCGACTTGTCCCGAGACTTGGGTCTTTCTGCCGCCGAGGATGCCTCCGCTATGGACGACGGTGACGACGGGGCCGGGCGGGGTGCCCTTCCAGGTTTCGCGCAATTGGATTCGGACTTGGGTGAACAGTCCGGAGCGGGGATCTTCGCGGATGGTTTTCGAGATGACGGTGCCGTGGACGATGAGTCGAGCCTGGGTGGAAAGTTCCGGGAGGGTGACGGGCGTGGCTCGGAATCCGCAGAGCAGGAAGAAGCCTGGAATCAGAGTGAAGAGCGTGCAGCAGGCGGGGAGCGTTGAAGTGGACTTCATGGGTTGAGTTTGTCGGGAGGCGGTAGAATTCCGCGACACAATACCTTTTGCGGGCACCGATGAAAGCTGTATAAGGAGTGTGACATGGCCGACTTGCTTTCCCAATTGAGGCGCCACAGTTTAATTGTGGCCGACACCGGGGACTTTGAGAGCATCCGAGCGTTTCAGCCGCGAGACGCGACGACGAATCCCAGCCTGTTGTTGAAGGCGGCGCAAATGCCGGAGTATGGCGGCTTGGTGGAGCAGGTCTTGGGAGAGGCGCGGAAGCCGTTGGTCGGGGGCGCGGAGCGCATGCGTTATGCGTTGGAGGCTTTGTCGGTGGCTTTTGGCTGCGAGATTTTGAAGATTGTGCCCCAGCGGGTTTCGACGGAGGTGGACGCGCGTTTGAGTTTTGACACGGCGGCGACGATGGAGTGTGCGCGGCGCTTGATTGGGCGTTATGCCGCGGCGGGGATTCCACGTGAGAGGGTGCTGATCAAGATTGCCTCGACGTGGGAGGGCATCCAGGCGGCGCGGGAGTTGGAGCGGGAGGGAGTCACGTGCAATTTGACGTTGTTGTTTTCGTTTGCGCAGGCGGTGGCGTGTGCCGATGCGGGTGTGACGTTGATTTCGCCTTTCGTGGGGCGGATTCTGGATTGGCATCGCAAGGCCACGGGCCGTGAGAGTTATGCGGCCGCTGAGGATCCGGGAGTGGTTTCGGTCACCAAGATTTACCAATACTACAAAAAGTTTGGGGTGGCCACGGAGGTGATGGGGGCGAGTTTTCGGAATGTGGGTGAGATCCTGGGGCTGGCGGGTTGCGACTTGCTGACGATCAGTCCGGCGCTGTTGGGTGAGATGGCGAAGACGGAGGGGGTGGTGGAGCGCAAACTGACGATGGAGGCGGCGAAGCAATCCGGGTTGGAGAAAGTGTTCATGGATGAGAAGGTGTTCCGCTGGATGATGAACGAGGACGCGATGGCGACGGAGAAGCTGGCGGAAGGCATTCGGATGTTCGCGGCGGACACGGTGAAACTGGAGGCCTTTTTGCGTCCGCGGCTGGGTTGAGGCGGTGGATGGGCATGAACATCCACCACTTGGAACTCTTTTATTACGTGGCCAAGCATGGGGGCATCGCGGAGGCGGTGCGGAACATGCCGTATGGGATTCAGCAGCCGGCGGTGAGCTCTCAGGTCATCCAGTTGGAGGAGTTTCTGGAGTTGACGTTGTTTCATCGGCGTCCCTTTGCCTTGACGCCGCCGGGGGAGAAACTGTTTCAGTTTATTGAGCCCTTTTTTTCGCAGGTTGACCGGGTGGCGGAGGAGCTTCGTGGCGGGCTGGCTTCGCAGGTGCGTTTTGGGGCTTCGGAGTTGATGTTGCGCGATCACCTGCCGGAGATGGTGCAGAGTGTGCGGAAGAAGTTTCCCCGGTTGAAGTTGTTTTTGCGTGAGGATTATCAGCCTCAGCTGATGGAGCTCTTGCAGCAACAGGCGATCGATTTGGCGGTGACGATCGTGGAGGGGCGTCCGCCGCCGGGGTTGCAGGTGATTCCGTTGCTGGAGGCTCCGTTGGTCTTGTTGGTGGAGAAGGGGTCGGGATTGAAATCGGCGGAGGAGTTATGGAAGCAGGACAAGATTGAGGAGCCGCTCATTTGCCTGCCGCCCAAAGAGCCGGTGAGCCGTGAGTTTCAGGCGGGTCTGCGGCGGCGGGAAGTGGATTGGTTTCCGAGCATCGAGGTGAGCTCGCTGGCTTTGGTGGAGACCTATGTGGCGAAGGGTTATGGCATTGGAGTGGGCGTGAAGGTGCCGCGCCAGAAATTGGACGAACGGGTGAGGCTGCTGGAGTTGGAGAAATTTCCGGCTTTGCGCGCGGGCGCCGTGTGGCAGGGCAAGCCGTCGCCTGTGGTGGAGGCTATTCTCAATGAAATCAAGAAGCGTGCGCAGCATTTATCTTCCTAGGATCCGAATCCACTTCATTGCCTGCTGGGTGGCGGCCGTATGGATCGCCGACGCAGCCGGTGCCGGTCACGCGGCAGTCGAGCTCTCCCAAGTTTTGGCCAAGCCTGTTTTGGCGACGAACCAGACGTGGCGTGAGCTTCAGGTGTATTTGGAGGGGCGCGTTCCGGCGATGGAGCCAGTCCGGTCGGTGCGGGATTGGCGGAAAACGGCGGACACGATTCGGAGGCGGATGCTGGACGAGGTGGTTTTGAGGGGGGAGGCGAGGGAATGGGCGGCGGCGAACGCGCAGGTCGAATGGCTGGAGACGATCGAGGGCGGCCCGGGGTACAAGATTACGAAACTGCGTTACGAGGCGATTCCGGGCATGTGGATTCCGGCCCTGTTGTACGAGCCCTCCGTCGTGTCCGGGAGAGTGCCGGTGGCGCTTGCGGTGAACGGGCACGACGCGCAGGGCAAGGCGGCGATTTACAAGCAGATTCGGTGCATCAACATGGTGAAGCGAGGCATGGTGGTCTTGAATCTGGAGTGGTTCAACATGGGGCAATTGAAGGGGGAGGAATGGGATCACTATAAGCTGAACCAGATGGATTTGTGCGGTTCCAGCGGGTTGGCTCCGTTTTACCTGGCCATGAAGCGGGGGATTGACTTGTTGCTGGCATTGGATCATGCGGATCCCACCCGGGTCTCGGTTTCCGGTTTATCGGGAGGCGGGTGGCAGACGATTTTCATCAGCGCGCTGGATTCGCGGGTCACGTTGTCGAATCCGGTGGCTGGGTATTCGAGTTTTCTGACGAGGATCCGGCACCTGGAGGATTTGGGGGATTCGGAGCAGACCCCGGCGGATATGGCGACGGTGGCGGATTACACTCACCTGACAGCGTTGCGGGCGCCATGGCCCACCTTGTTGACCTTCAACGCTTATGATCAGTGTTGTTTCACGGCGGGGCATGCGATGGGGCCCTTGGTGGGCGCGGCGGAGCCGGTGTTTCGGTTGCTGGGCGGGGCGCAGGCCTTACGGACCCACATCAACTTTGATCCCGGGACGCACAACTACGACCGCGAGAACCGCGAGGCTTATTATCGTATGTTGGGCGATTTTTTCTTCAAGGACACGCCCGGTTTCAGCGCGACGGAGATCATCAGTGATTCGGAAGTGAAGACGGCGGAGGCTTTGCATGTGGCTGTTCCGGCGAACAACAAGAGTTTTCGACGCGTTTCCCTGGAGTTATCGGCACCCTTGCCCAGGGTGGAAGAACCACCGGATCGGGGATCGGGCCGTGAGCGATGGCTGGCCGAGTCCCGGGTCAAGCTCGCGAAGGTTTTGCGATTGCCGACTCTGGACACGGTGTCTTCGGATGCGGGGTGGTCGGAGAGCGGGGACGGATGGAAGGCGCACGCCTGGCGGCTGCGATTAAACGCGACCTGGACGTTGCCGGTGGTGGAGATTTCCGCCACCGGGGCGGAGGAACCTGTGCTGCTCTTGGGGGATTCATCGAGGGCGACCGCCGCGATGGTGGAGCGGATCCAAAAGTTGGTGGCGCTGAAGAAGCGAGTGTTTTGGGTGGATCCGTTTTACTTCGGCGATTGTCGGTTGCCGCAGCGTGATTTTCTGTATGCGATCCTATTGTCCGCCGTGGGGCAGCGACCGCTTGGATTGCAGGCGGCGCAGATTGGGGCCGCGGCGCGCTGGATCTCGACGGTGCGGTGCGGAGGTACTCCGGTGTCGATGCAGACCGTGGGTCCGCGGATGGGGTTGATCGGGCTGGCGGCGGCGGCGTTGGAGCCGAAGGCGATTGGGGCGTTGGAGGCGGAGAACGCCTGGGGAAGTTTGAAGAAAGCGATTCAGGACAATGTGGGTGTGAACGAGGTTCCGGAGATCTTTTGCTTCGGACTTCTGGAGCAGTTTGACATTCGACAGATCGCGGGATTGGTGGAGCCGCGTCCGGTGAGTGGGTTGTGAAGCCTCAGTCGGGGCTGTGGGCGCCGACGCTTGCCACAAGGGCTATTTGGAGAAAAGCAAGCGAAGCCCGACGAGGACGATGAAGCCTCCGAACGCACGCTTCAAATTGGCGTCGGACAATTGGCTGCTGAGCCACGCGCCCAGGTAACCTCCGAGCACTGCGGCCGGGGCGATGGCAAGGACGGCGGAGGGTTGGATATTTCCCATTTGGAAGTGTTTGAAGGAACCGACGATGGTGGTGGGGATGATGACGGCGAGGGAAGTGCCGATGGCTGACTTGATGGGGAGGTTCATGAAGTAAACCATGGCGGGCACCATGATGATGCCTCCGCCGACGCCGAAGAGCCCGCTGGCCAGTCCTCCAATCCCGCCGATGAGCGTGCCGATCCATAAGTGCATGCGCCAGTCATGCCTGGAATGGGCGGGGACAACAAATCGAATCTGCGGCTACTTTCGTGCGAGCCGTTCCAGCAGGCGTTGATGGATATTGCCGAAGCCTCCGTTGCTGAAGACACAGACCACATCGCCTGGTTTGGACTCGTGTTCCAGGTGGTCGAGGATGGCCTCGACATTCGGAATGTAGGCGGCGGGTTTGCCGGCCAGCTTGAGATCGTTCATGAGGCGGTCGGGATTGAGGCGGAGTTCGATCGGCAGTTGTTCGAGGCGGGCGACTTCCGCGACGACGATGGCGTCGGCCCGTTCCAGCGCCTCCACTAACTCGCATTGGAAAACGTTGCGGCGGGTGGTGTTGGAGCGGGGTTCGAAAACGGCGATCAGCCGGCGACCGGGGAAACGGACACGCAACGCGCGCAGCGTTTCCCGGATCGCGGTGGGGTGGTGTCCAAAATCGTCGATGACGATGACGCCGCCGGCTTCGCCGCGTGTTTCCATGCGGCGCTGGACGCCGAGAAACGAGGTGAAGGCGGACTGGATTTGGCGGTCGGCGAGTCCGCAGTGGCGGGCGCATGCGGCGGCGGCGAGGGCATTGCGAACATTGAGTTCACCGGTGAGGGGAATTTCGAAGCGGGCGTCGCCGAGACAGAAGCTGGACCGTTCGGATTCGAGTTTCAGTGCCGTGGCTCGGATGTCGTTCCTCTCGCCGAGGCCGAAACGTTTGATCGGGCAATGTTTTGACTGGAGGATCGGTTCGAGATTGGGTTCGTCACCGTTGGCGAGGAGGAGTCCGTTGCGCGGGACGATATGGGCCAGCCTTCGGAAAGAAGTCTGGATGGCGGCGAGGTTATCGAAGATGTCGGCGTGGTCGAATTCCAGATTATTGACGATGACGACTTCGGGGAGGTAATGGACGAATTTGCTGCGTTTGTCGAAGAAGGCGGTGTCGTATTCGTCGCCCTCGATGATGAACCATTCACTTTCGGTGAAGCGAGCGCCCTGGCCGAGATTGGCGGGGATGCCTCCGATGAGGTAGCTGGGTTGAAGGCCTACATGCTCAAAGATCCAGGCGAGCAGAGAGGTAGTGGTGGTTTTACCGTGGGTCCCGGTCACGACGAGCGAGCGCTTGCCCCGAATGAAGAATTCTTTCAACAGTTCGGGCAGGGAGACATAACGGAGGCGGCGATCCAAGGCTGCTTCCGCCTCGGGATTGCCGCGGGAAATCGCGTTCCCGATCACGACGAGGTCGGGCCGGTGGTCGAGATGGCTTTCGGCGTAGCCCGAGAACGGATGGATGCCCCGGGAAGCGAGAAAATCGGACATCGGGGGATAAACATTTTGGTCGCTGCCTGTGACGCGGTAACCGCGTTCCTTCATGGCTGCGGCAACCGAAGCCATGGCGGTACCGCAGATGCCGACGAAATGAACGCTGCGCAGGTCCGAGAGCATGCGGTGATGATAGAGATCAGGCCAGCAAGCGAAACATCAAAGCGGCCTTGAAAGAGGGAACGGCCTGGTGGTGCTTTGAAATAGTGGCGGGGCGCGGCTTGAAGTGGCGGTGGTTTGACATGCGACCGGAGGATTGGCAACGTTTCGAAAGCGCGTCCCAGATGAAACGAACTGTCTCCATCGTTGAGGATCATGAAGGCATTCGGAACGATCTGGCGCTGGCGGTGAGGCGTTCCCGGGATTTGGAGTTGATTTCGGCCTACTCAGACGCGGAGACGGCGGTGAAGCGGCTCCCGGTGGAGCGTCCGCACGTGGTTTTGCTCGACATTAACCTGCCCGGATTAAGCGGACTTGACCTTTTGCGCTACGCGCGTCCGCTGCTTCCCGACGCCCTGATGATCA
Organism: Verrucomicrobiota bacterium; assembly: GCA_016871495.1. Taxonomy (NCBI): domain Bacteria; kingdom Pseudomonadati; phylum Verrucomicrobiota; species Verrucomicrobiota bacterium. The sequence goes on from VHDF01000039.1 coordinate 27,681, forward strand.
TGTTGACCATCCGGATGGATCCGGAGGCGATCGTCACGGCGTTGAAGGCAGGAGCGGACGGCTATTTGCTGAAGCAGAGTTCGGGGAGGAAAATGATGGAGGAAGTGCGCAGGGCGATCAGCGGCGAGACACCCATGTCGGGTGCGGTGGCCCGGTTGGTGATCCAGTCCTTTCACATGACCCGGTCCGTGCCTGCGCAATGCGCATTGAGCGTGAGGGAGCATCAGGTGCTGGATGAACTGGCCAAAGGCAAGTCCCACGACGAAATTGCGACGGCGCTGACGATTTCGAAGAACACGGTTTCCTCGCATCTGCAGAGCTGCTATCGAAAACTCCATGCGAACGAGAAGCTGGAAGCGCTGAGAAAGGCTGGCAAGATCACATGAAGCTGGGCGCTGCTGGCGGGGTGTTGTCGAGTCGGGGGGCATGGGGGTGGCTGGCAAGGGTGGGAGGATGCCGCCGGTGGGGGGCTTGGTGGTGCGGATCATGGATTCTTGCATGGGCCGTTCAAGCTGAGGAATGGCCGCAGTTTCTGGGGCCGCGGAGGGACGGGAGTTCGACGGTGGTTTTGGAGCCTGAACGCTGGCCGGAGGGTGGACCCCCGCTGCATTGGAAAAAGAAAGTGGGCCAAGGGTTCAGCAGCCCCATCGCGGCGAAGGGCCGCGTCTGGTTGCATCATCGGTTGGAGGGGAAGGAGGTTGTGGAGTGCTGGGAGGCGGCGACGGGGAAGAGGGAGTGGATTCAGTCGGTGGAAGCGACTTACCGGGATGATCACGGATTTGAGGAAGGTCCGAGGGCGACTCCGGCGTTGGAGGGGGATGATCTGGCCACGCTGGGGGCAGACGGGGAGTTGCAGTTGCTTTCCGCGCGCACCGGGGAAGTGCGATGGCGGAAGAGTGCGCGGCGTGATTTCGGAGCGGGAAAAGGATTTTTTGGATTTGCGAGTTCACCCCTGTTTACGGGCGGCCAGGTGGTGTTTTGCCTTGGCGGCGCGTCCGGGGCGGGATTGGTCTCGCTGGATCGTCAAAGCGGAGTTGTCGTGTGGAAGGCGGACGTGGGGGAGGCGGGTTATGCCTCCCCGGTGTTTGCAGGCGAGGGAGAATCGAGGCGGATAGCCTGCTTCAATCGATCCGGGCTGCATTGGGTGGAACCTGGGCGGGGGGATGTGTTGGCGCGTTTTTCGTGGCGGGCGCGGAATCCGGCTTCGGTGAATGCGGCGACCCCGTTGGTGGCGGGGAGCCATGTGTTTATCACGGCCAGCTACGAAACGGGAGCGGCCTGGTTGAAGTGGCCTGAAGGGGGGCGGGGGGATTTTAAGGTTTCGTGGTCTGGCGACGAATCTCTTTCGGCCCATTACGCGACGCCGGTGTTGCACCAGGGCCATCTCTATGGATTTCACGGACGTCAGGAGCAGGGGGCTGCGTTGCGCTGCGTGGAGGCTGGAACCGGGCGGGTGCTTTGGGAATCCGAGCGATTTGGGAATGGAACGTTGATTCGAACCCCGGGACACCTGATGATTCTTCATGAGCGGGGGGAGTTGGTGGTTGCTCCATTGAAGTCTGACCGATTCAAGCCGGTCCGCCGGTTTCAGATGTTGGGTTCGGGCGTGCGAGCGGGGTTGGCGGTCACGGAGAAGTGGATGTTCGCGCGTTCGCTGACCGAGATGGTGGCCTTGCCGCTACGGGTGCCTTGAGGGATGGCCATGCCGAAATTGCAGGATTCATCTTCGTCCGAGCGCGCGCCGCGGTTGGAATCCCTTGATGTGCTGCGAGGCTTCGACATGATTTGCATGGCGGTGGGGGAGGAGATTGGACGGGGCTTGCATGCTGCGTTTCCGAACGCGGCCACGCAATGGGTGGCGGATCAATTCAGTCATGTGGCTTGGGCCGGGGTGCATTTCTACGATCTGATCTTTCCGTTGTTTGTGTTCATCGCGGGGATCTCCATTGTGTTTTCCGTGGATCGGATGATGGAATCGGGTGGGCGCGGGCTGGCGGTCCGGAGGATTGTCACGAGGACTTTGGTGTTGGTGGCGCTGGGGATTTTTTATTATCGGGGGTTGGAGAATGGTTATGAGAAGATCCGCTTGCTGGGAGTGTTGCAGAGAATTGGACTCTGTTATGGTGCGGCGGCGTTGCTGTATTGTTTTTTCAAGACGCGGGGGTTGTTGGCGTGGACGGCGGGATTGCTTCTCGGTTATTGGGCGATGATGGCGTTGATTCCCGTGCCCGGGCATGGCGCCGGGAACTACGCGGAAGGAATGAACTTGGCCAACTATGTGGACAAGCAATGGCTGCCTTTTCGGAAGTGGGATGGAGACCATGATCCGGAGGGTTTGCTGAGCACACTGCCCGCGGTTGGATCGTGTTTGCTGGGAGTCTTGACGGGGATCTTTTTGAAATCGCCTGGGATGGAGGGATCGCGGAAAGCGCGGACTCTGTTTTTCGCTGGTGTGGCGGGGATGGTGGCGGGGCATCTGTGGGGGCTGAGCTTTCCCGTGATTAAAAAGATCTGGACCTCCTCATACGTGTTGGTGGCGGCGGGGTGGAGCGCGGTTTTCATGGCTTTGTTCTACCAAGTGATCGATGTGTGGAAGTGGAGAAGGTGGACTCCGGTTTGTCTTTGGGTGGGATTGAATCCGATCACTTTCTATATGTTGTTCAACTTGATTGACTTCGAAAAAGTGGGCAACCGATTGGTGGGAGGCGAGATTCAGCGGGCGCTGGGTCACGGGCATGAGTTGGTGTTGCACCTCGTGATCTTGGGCATGGCTCTGGCGGTCGTGCGATTCATGCATCGAAGGCGGGTGTATTTACGGGTTTGAATCGGGTTGCGGGTGGCCTTATTTTGGGGCCATGCCGATTTACGAATTTCATTGCCGTCAATGCGATCGCGACAGCGAGATCTTGGTACGATCCTCCAAGTGGGAAGGGAGCGAATGTCCTCATTGTGGTTCCAAGAAGTTGGAAAAGAAGTTTTCGACGTTTGCCTCGAGCGTGGGGGGGGCTGCGGTTGAGCCGGGGCCCGTGTGCAGCGGGGTGCCAAGCTCCTGTGGAATGTGCGGGACCGGAAAACCGCATTCCCATTTACCCCGGATGGCGATGAATACCGGCCGGGCGGCTGCGTCCAAGCAGGCGTGATGAAGCGTGCCTTGGCGGGGTCATGTTCGTGCTGAAGGGTTTGATGTGATGGGGAGAGAGCGTGGAGTGGTTGGCGACAGGATTTTTATGGATGCAGAACTTATACGAGCGGCCGCGCGCGCGGCTTTTTGCGGGCTGGCATTGTTGATGGCGGGCTGTGCTTCGTCGGGAATTCGACAAGCGTCGGGAGTCCCCGCCACGCCGATGAACCCTGATGAGCGCGGCTTTGTGGCGGGCACGGGTGTTGAATCTCAAGACTTGGTGGCGGTGACGGACAAGATGGCGAGGAGCATCGTGGCGGTTCCGGTAATTCAGAAGGCGGCCGCTGCGCCTTATGTCATTTTGGAACCGGTGCTCAACGAAACGCGATTTCCGATCAACAAGGACATGTTTTTGGACCGGCTTCGGGTGCAGTTGAGCTCGAAGACCCAGGGGAAAGTGAGATTTCTGGCGCGGGAGAGGCTGGCGGCTTTGGAGAAGGAGCGTGCCGCGAAGCAAGCCGGCCAGTTCACTTCGAGCGCCAATCCAAACGTGCAGGAATTCAAGGGGGCGGATTACCTGCTGACCGGGAAACTGCAGGGTTTGTCCACTCGCACTTCGAAAGGAACCAGTGATTACATTCTCTACACCTTTCAATTGATCGACGCGCGGACCACCGAAATCGTGTGGGAAGATGCGGCTGAGATTAAGAAGCAGGGATTGGAGGACGCCGCGTATCGGTAGTTCGACGTGGAGGGCGCCTTTGCCTTCGTTTGCTTCCGTTATTCCCGCCATGCAAATGTTGAGGACCAGCGGACTGTGTTTGGGATTGGCGGTGTTGGGGGGGTGTGCCACGACGGATGCAGAAAGTCCGGCTGCCTGGACGAAGTCCGGGGATGCGATGGTGGACGCGCGGCAGGCGATTGAGACGGCGCCTGCGAAGGACAAGGTGTTGTGGCAATATCGGGCTTCGGCCACGGCGATGCGAAAGGGCGAGTTTCTTCAGGCCAAGGGTTGGCTGGACGATGCCTTGATGACTTTGGGGGGCATCCACGCTGCGGATCCTTCGGCCCGCAAGGCCCGCGGGATGTTTCGAGAGGAAGGGCGGAAGCGGTTCCTGGGTGAGCCGTTTGAGAGGTCGATGGCTTACTATTACCGCGGGATCCTGTATTGGATGGACGGCGAACTGGACAATGCGCGGGCCTGTTTCCAGAGCGCGCAATTTGAGGACAGCGACACGACGGACAAGACGTACGCGGGAGACTATGTGTTGTTCGACTATTTGGACGGGCTTGCGACCTCCAAGCTGGGTGGAGACGGTGGGGATGCGATTCGGCGGGCGACGGCCAGCGCCCGCCAGGCCCGGTTGCCGGCGTACGATCGCGAGGCTAATTTGGTCTTGTTCCTTGAGTTGGGGCGGGGTCCGAGGAAGTACGGGGACGGCGAATACGGGGAGCAGTTGAAATTTCGAGAGGGCGAGTCGGTGGCGCGGGGCGCCGTGTTGCGGGTGGCGGGCCAAACGATTTCGATTCCGGCTTACGACAACTTGACTTTTCAAGCCACGACGCGGGGCGGACGGGTGATGGACCATGTGTTGAGGAACAAGGCCGTGTTCAAAACGGGAACCGGTGTGGCTGGGGACGTCGGGATCCTCTCGGGCGCGGTATTGGCTCACAACCGGCAGACTCGCGAGGTGGGTTTGGGTCTGCTGGCGGCGGGGTTGGTGGGGAAGATCGTGTCGGCGGCCGCCAATCCGCGAGCCGATTTGCGCGGCTGGGACAATCTGCCGCAGTGGCTCGGTTTTGCGGCCGTGAAATTGAGTCCCGGAGAATATTCGGGGTTGGTGGATTTTGTGGACGAACGCGGGGCTGTGCTCGCGAACAAGTCGCGCGCGTTCAAGGTTCGCATTGCGGATGCTCCGAGGCGGGACAGTGTGGTGTTCATCAGTGACCGAAACGACTAGGAAAACGATTTATGAAAGCAAGCATTCGGGGATTGGGATTGGGATTGACGGCAGCGGTGGTGCTGGCGACGGGTTCGGGCTGTGTGCCGGTGGGTGAGTCCATCGAGAGCTCGGGTCGGGCCGTGGTGACGGGAAGGACCGGAGGCGCCTACGAGCCGAGGAACGCCAATCGTTATGATCTCGAAAACAGCCAGCGATTTGTGCTGCTCGACAAGACAACGGAGCGGGAAGTGACCTGTTCGGGCTTGCAGGAGCGGTTCACGGACGACAAGCGGTTGGAAGTGATGGCGAACATTCGCAACCGGCGCAATCGCCGCGTGGAGGTGCAGATCAATTGTGTTTTTAAGGATGAGCAGGGATTTCCGACGGGCGACGAGACGCCGTTCCAGACTTTGATTCTGTCCGAGAACGCGCAGGAAGGCGTGCGGTTCGTATCGATCAACGACAAGGCCAGGAAATACACGATTCGGGTGCGCCAGCCTCGCTGACCAACAGCGACGGACGTAGAGGCACGGTGCTTTCGGCTTGGGGCGTTGCGGGGTCAACGAGTCCGGTGGGGGGCGCCAAGATCCTGCGGCGTTCCGGCGGATGGCGCCGGTGTGCGTGCGGCATGAATGCTCATGGCCCCGCCGAGGATACGCTGGATGTTGATTTCGCCGCAGCCTTGGGACCGGAGGATTCCTTTGATTCCCTCGATGGATGGATAGTGCCGCAGCGATTCAAGGATGTATCCGTAGGCTGCAGCGTCGCCCGCGATCAACTTTCCAATCGCCGGCACAACGAAACGAAGATAGCCCGTATAAATGGCCCGCCAGAGTAAATTTTCCGGGCACGCGAAATCCAGGATGAGGAGTTGGCCCCCGGGTTTGACGACCCGGATCATCTCGGCAATTCCGCGTTCGAACGAGGCCAGGTTGCGCAGGCCGTAGCCGATGGTCACCGCGTCGAAGGACTGGTTGGGAAAGGGCAGAGCGAGTGCATCCCCACGAATGAAGGTCGGAGCGGGAACCAGGGTGGCGCGTTGGCGTGCGAAACGCAGCATGGCTTCGCTGAAGTCGATGCCAATGGCGACGGCTCCACGCCGGGACACTCGGAAAGCGATATCACCCGTTCCGCAGCACAAGTCCAGGACACGCCGAGTTGAGGGAGGGGCGGCGTCCGGAACGGCGAGCTTGGCCAAGCGGCTTTTCCACCGGTGATGCAATCCGAGGCTTTGCAGATTGTTGATGAGGTCGTAGTGCGGAGCGATGCGACCGAATAGGTCTCGGACATTCGCGGCCCGGCCTTGTCCTGGATCGTAGTAAAGGTTGGCCATGTCGGTTGATCGAGCTTGTCAGCGGGGGCAGGCGTGGAGAGGTTGGGGCATGAACCAACTCCAAGATTTAGGCGGCGAGGAAATGGCAGTGCGTCGGGCCACGCGCGAGGATCTTCCGGGGATTTTGGAGATTTACAATCACGCGGTGTTGCATACCACGGCCACTTACGACTACGAGCCGCGCACCTTGGAGCAGAGAACGGCCTGGTTTGAAACGCATGAGGCGGAGGGGTATCCGGTCTTTGTCGTTTGTGGGGGTACCGGGATGGTTATGGGATGGAGTTCGCTCAATCGGCATCACGACCGGCCGGGGTATCGATTTACCGCGGAGAACTCCATTTATGTAGCCGAATCGTTTCGTGGGCGAGGGTTGGGGGGAAGATTGATGGCACCTTTGATCGAGGCGGCCCTGGAAAAGAGGCTGAGAACGATCCTCGCCGTCATTGATGCGCAGAACGAGGCGAGTCTTCGGCTGCATCGACGATATGGATTTGAAACGGCGGGTCTGCTGAAGCAGGTTGGCTACAAGTTTGACCGGTGGCTGGACGTGGTTTTTATGCAGCGAATGGTTTAACCCGCCGTGCTGAGACTCGATGATGAGCGTTTCCCAACCCGGTCGGGTGGGAGAGATGCGGGTTAAGATCCTCGGTTTTCCGCGGGCGGCGAGACGAAAAAAGGCGGCCCCGGAGGGCCGCCTGGCAGAGAAGTCGTAGAAATGGGTCGCCGTTTACTTCCTACTTGAGAGGCACCCATTTGGCGTGCTTGTAACGTTCGTAAACCCAGCGGAAATCGACGTTGTTGTTATTACCGCCACCCCAAAAGAAGCTGCTTTTGCCAGCCGCGCTATCTTTGGCGGCTTTGATGGTGCTGCCGACGAGCCAGCGATGAGACTCGGCGTGGCCGTCCGCGAAGGAGATGGTGCTGACGTTGCCGTGGAAGATGGCGAATGGATCGACCCAGCCGGGGGGGGTCACGTCAATGACCCAAGTTCCACGGTTGAAGCCACGCGGATCGGCTTCTTCGAGGAAGATCATGGACATGGCGGCTTCCGGAACGGTGCTCAACTTCTTGTACGGGGGTTGGTTTGCCCCCCATTCGCCGCCGTTCATGCCGTTGGCTTTGGAATAGCTATCGTAGGCCCAGCCGGAGCCGGGCTTGAGGAACTTCGTGCGAAGATCTCCAGGGCAGTGATGGGCGTTGACGGCGTCTACGTATTTAGACAACGGGCTGGCCTGCATGCCTTCGGTGACGCGGGCGAGGGCTTCGGTCGTGGTGATCCCACTGGTGATGTCTGAATCCCGCCCGTTTTTCATGGGGCCACGCCAGTAACCGCCGCCGGGATTGCCATCGGTCGGAGTCATGGTTTCGTTATTATCGCTGGCGTACATGACGAAGCCCAGGCCCAGTTGTTTCTGGTTGTTTAAACAGGCCGCGCCCGTGGCTTTGAGCTTGGCTCGAGTCAGGGCGGGCAGGAGCATGCCTGCGAGGATGGCGATGATGGCGATAACGACCAGAAGCTCAATGAGAGTAAAACCCTGGCGCGTCGCCCTGGATGAAAAGTCGAGGGTTTTCATGGGATTGATGCGATCGCTCATTAATCGCACAGGGAACTGGTTCCTGTCAATCTTCCGGCGTGTTATTCGGAGGGCACAGCTCGGGGAGTGGCGGGAGCCATCGAATTCATTCAACTCCCGGCCTCATTAGCTTCCAACCTTCCGCTCCGAGTCGGCCTTCCATCACGCGAGCTGAACGCAAGCTGGAGCGCGAGAGCATCCACGCACCAAGGGTGCCGTCCCGCTCATCCCGAAGTTATCAGTCGTGTGGCGCAGGCTGCCCAGCCTGCCGTATCGCCGACTGCCCGTCGGCCCGGCGGGTGAAGAACGAGGCCCTTCCATGCTCTCCACGCGCCAGGTTCCCTTCGCCGCCCCGCAGGCTGGGCAGCCTGCGCTACAGCAGACAAGGCTGTCTGCGTTACCACGACAACGCGGTCACCGACAACCTCTGGATGTACCGGGTGCCGTCGTCATGGAGGAAGCGGAGGTAGGGGCTGCCTTCAGGATCGACGTCGGTCACAGTCTCAGACGACCTGACATCGAAGCGGAGGGAAGGGTGGGGAGTGGAACAAAAATGGGCCGCAAAAAACGAAAGACAACGAAAAGCACGGAGGTGGAATCTGTGATCGTTCCGGAGCAGGGAAGTTCAACCGCGTTGCTTCTTGCCTGTTTTGGATGATTGGCTTGATGCCACGGGCAACAGTTCGCTATGACTTGAGGAAATCGAGAGGATCGAACTTTCTCCCCAGCACGGCGGCAGGCGGGGCTTTGAGCCAATGTGAGAGGATGGAGGCGTAAACGGAGCGGAAATCGACGGTGAATTTGAGATCGCCGCGTTCGAGTTTTGCCGGCTCAAGGCTTGGCGCCGAGCCGTGAAATCCAGGGCGAAGCGAAGTGCCGGCGAGGAACATGGGGGCGGCCGCGCCGTGGTCGGTGCCGCCGTTCGCGTTTTCGGCCACGCGGCGTCCGAATTCACTGAACGTCATGATCAGGACGCGATCCAGGGATCCTTGTTTTCGCAGATCGCCGACGAAGGCACGCAGGGAATCGCCCAGGTCCCCTAGCAATCGGGCGTGGGCGCCGGATTGTTGGGTATGGGTATCGTAGCCTCCTTGCGAGACGTAATAGACGCGCGTTGCCAGGCCACCTGTGATCAGACGGGCAACGAGTTGCAGCGACTGAGCGAGTTTGGAGGAAGGATAAGCCTCTCCGGGTTTCCCTTTGCGCAACACGGCATTGATGGCATCTGAACCCGCTTGAGCATCCAGTGCCGTCCTTTGGATGAAATCGAGCGGTTGAAGGCCGGAGGCGTTGGCGCCTGGAAGGGAACCGATAGACTGGCCTGACGAGGGCATCCCTTCCATCGCGTCCTCGGCGATCAGTTCGCGATAGGTCTTTTCCTCTCCGGTCGATCCTTCATCGCGCGCGGATTCAAGCGGTGCGAAGCGAAATCGTTCGGGTGATTCCATGGAGATGCCGAGCGGGCGAGGGCCGGCAAAGGCTTGAGGTGCCTCGCGTCCGAGATGAACTCCGATGGTGGCGGGGCAGCCTTGGCATTGGTGGTCGAAGAATCTCCCAAGCCATCCATGCGTTGCGAAGCGGTTGGAGTCGCTGGCGGTCTGCCAAATCTCGGTGGAACGAAAATGCGACCGGTTTGGATTGGGGTATCCGACACCCTGAATGACGGAGAGGCATCCCTGGTCCCAAAGATCTTTGAAGCCTTTCAACGCCGGGTGAAAGCCCCAAGCGTCGTTTGCTTTCAGCAAATCTCCCGGCTTCAATGCCAAGCGGGGCCGAGCCCGCTGGTAGTGGTCGTTGCTGATGGGGGTGATGGTGTTGAGGCCATCGTTTCCGCCTGCCATCTGCAAGACGACCAGGATTTTCGCATCGTCGGCGGTGCCGGGCAGGGCGGATGCGGCGAGCAGGTCCATGGTTTTCCCGAGGAAGGCGGGAATGGTCCAGGCGAGTGATGCACCCGTCATTCCGTGCCGGAGGAATTCCCGGCGGGTTTTCAAAGTGGGGGTGTTCATGGAAAGTGCGATGCGGCTAAGTCAGTTGGAATTCGGGTGTGCAGAGGATCAGTCGAATCACGTGGCGCAGGTCTGCGTCATCCAAGGGGGAACGCGCAGCGAGGAATTCGTCGATTGACCTTCGCTGAGCGACTCCGAGCGGCATGCCCAGGAGGCGGCGGGACAGGGCGGAAATCGCGAGTTCGGGGTCGCGGCGTTCTTCTGGAGTCAGGAGGGGTTCAACGCGAAGGGCCTGGGCTTGGCGATTCCTCCTTGCGCGCCGGGGACGATTCATGTCGTTCGTCGCGCGGGCAGGCCGCGCGGATGGAGCGAGTTCACCCGAGACCAGGTAGGCCGCGAGTTGGTAGCGATTCATCAGACTGGAAGCATTGATCCAGGAAAGGCCGCCTTCCCAACCTTTGACATTGGGTGGGGCGAACAAATCCTGGCCCAAGAGGCGGAGCGCTTGAGAGGAAGCGGGGGCCGGTGGGAGAGGGCATTCGAGCGCCTGGACTGTGCCGACGAGCCATTGAACCGGACTTTTGACTTGAGCTCGAACGAGGTCTGTCGCGTAGAAAGCTTCCGAGAGGAAGATCTCGCGCAACCATGGACGGAACGATTGTCCATGGGCATGGAAACGATCTGCCAGTTGTTGTTGCCACGCGGTCGCGGGCGGTTGGCCGGCGAAGAAGTACCAGAGCTTTCCCGTGATCCACAAGGAGGACTGGCGTGAGGTGGCGACTTGACGGACGATATCCTCGCCTTTCCAGGGACCGGTTTGGTCCAGGACCGTTTTCGAGCCGGGATCGTGCTGGCGTGGCCGGAACGCGAACGACTGGCGGCTGGCGTCCAAACTCCAGCCGGTCAGAGCGCGGGCCGCTTCCGCGACGTCTTTTTCGGAGTAATGGCCTTCACCGAGCGCGAACAATTCGAGGAGCTCGCGGGCGAAGTTTTCGTTGGGGTGACTGCGGCGGCTTTGCGCCTGGTCGAGCCAGATCAACATGGCGGGATCCTTGGATGCGGCTTCGAGAAGGCTTGGCCAAGTTGCCGCGCCGAGTTCGCGGAAGGTCTGGTTTTGGCGCCACATGAGGTAAGCGTCGCGGACTTTTTCCATACTGGTGGCGAAATGGCCGTGCCAGAAGAGGGCGAGTTTTTCCTGCAACGGCTGGGGGCCGAGGGTCATTCGTTGGAGCCACCACTCGCGGAGACTGAGCAACCGGTCCTGTTGGAGGCGACGTTCCTCGCGTTGAAGTTCCTGCCGTTTTTCAGGGGAGGCTTGGCGGTAGGTGCGTAACCGTTCGGCTCGGGTGGGGTCAGGCTGAGCCCAGGGGGGTGGAGGAAAAGGATCTTTGACGGGATCGAAATGGACGAGGGAGTCCACGGCCGCGGCGTGTTTTTGGGCGGCCAGGCGTGCCACGCTGCCTGGACTGCCGCCGAACCCTGCTCGGGCGAGGAGGTGGGTGGCGGCGGCGTGGTTCCAGCGCTCGGCGGGCAAGGGCTTGAGCATGACAAAAGTTGAGACGATGGCCTGGGGACGAAGGTTACAGTCGATGGAGGGATCCCGGGTGGCGAGGGGGGGGGCAGGCCCGGAAATTTCATACCCCTTTTGCTGCGACTTGCGGCGAGCCCGACTGGCGTTGTTGGCCTCGCTTTCCTCACCGGGCAGTATGTTCTCCTACAGCCCGGGTCGGAAGAGCTTCGTCCGCCTAGCCAGTCGGGCTCTCGCCGCGTCTCGCGACGAAGGTGTATGAAATATCCGGGCTAGAAAAGGTGGGGAATGGTGCTTGGTGTGAGTTGAGCCGTTCGTTACAACAGCGCGGCCGTGGCGGCCTGCCGCCACGGGCTCGATGAATACCACGCTCTATCCCCAAGCGATGCGCATGCTCGCGATGTGCACGGCTTTTTGGGCATTAAGTTTTCCCGCCATGAAAGCGCTCTCGTTGACCCAGCAGAAGATGGCGCCTGAGACGAGCGTTTGGTTTATCACGGCCTTGAGCGTGTTTTATCGTTTTGTGCTGGCGGGAATATGCCTGGTCCCCTGGGTGTTGAGGGCGCGGCCTTGGTTGACACGTTCCGAATTGAATCAAGGGTTGTTGATTGGATTGATCGGCGGGGTTGGGGTGGTGTTGCAGATGGACGGGCTTTCTTACACGGATGCATCGACCTCGGCCTTTCTGACTCAGTTTTATTGCGCGATCATTCCAGTTTGGATGGCTTGGAAGCACCGTCAATTGCCTTCGCGGCGGGTGGTGTTGTGTGTTGTGTTGGTGCTGGCCGGGGTGGCTATTTTGTCCGGATTCGATTGGAGGAAAATGAGCTTCAGGCGGGGTGAGTTGGAGACCTTGCTCGCTTCGGTGATCTTTACGGGACAGATTCTTTGGCTGGGGCACCCCGGGTTTGCGGGGAATCGGACGCTGCCGTTTTCGATGGTCATGTTTTTCACGATGGCCCTGACGGCACTGCCGGTGGCGGTGGCGGCGTCGCCGGGAGCTCCGGCGTGGGTCGGCTTGTATGCGCATCGGGGGGCGTTGACGAGTCTGGCGGTGCTGGTTTTTTTGTCTGCCTTGGGGGGCTATTTGTTGATGAACCATTGGCAGAAGCATGTGCCGGCGACGCACGCGGGGATGATCTATTGCCTGGAACCGGTGTTCGCGAGCGCCTTTGCGCTTTTCTTGCCGGGTTGGTTTTCCGAGTTTGCCGGGATTGAATACTCGAACGAAAAGCCTGGCTGGCGATTGGTGGCGGGAGGCGTTTTGATCACGCTGGCCAACGCGGGGTTGCAGTGGGGGTCGGGCGAGAATCGCAACAAAGAGGGACCCCGGGGGTAGAAGAAGTTGAATTCGGACTTTCCTGGGGCCGTAATCCTTGCGAACTTCTGGAGTCCTAATCCCATGATGCATTCGATTCGAGTCCTCATTATTGGGGGAATCACGGTGTTGTCCGCCACTGCGGTTGCCCTGCTGGCCGGCGAGTCTCCTCGATTCAATCGGGATATCAGGCCGATTTTGGCGGACGCTT
>VHDF01000040.1 GCA_016871495.1 Verrucomicrobiota bacterium
TTGGACTCCACACTTTGTAAATCCATAGACTGTCTCGATTTTCACCGGATTCCTGTCCACTCTTCTGGTTTGTTTCAACGATCGCGACTCCCTCATGACCTCCGTGGTGACGGGACTGGTGCTTGCTTTCAACGGAGCGTTGATGTCCCGCCGGCAATCCGCCGCAACGAACCCGGAGTCTGCTAGCGCGGCGCTGATTTTTGCATTCTTTCCATCGGCCATCTGGTTCATGAGCATCCTGCGCCATGCACCCGCGGCCTGGGAGCCGCCCTTGCTCGCTCTCCTTGGTCTTGGCCTCGGTTTGCTGGCGCTCGGGATTCGCTATGCGGAAATGGGTTCCATGGGTCGGCTCTATTTCGTTCCTGCGATCGGATTCGGCATCCTGCAAGGGTTGGACCGGGATTCCGGAATTCCCTGGTGGTCTCCAACGATCGTGGGTTTCGCCGCCACGGCCGCCTGTCATGTCTTGAAGCGCCCAAGCGTCAAGTCTGGAACCGAGACTGGCGTCCAACTTTGGGAAGCTGTCTTGAGCTTGGGGGTGGTCAGCCTGATCACCGTGTGGCTGCAGGCTCGGTTTGAATCTGGAAACTGGATCATCGTCGCCTCGCTCACATCCCTTGGGCTGACAGCCTACGGCCTGGGAACTGGACTGCGATGGATGGCTGGGGCGGCCCAACTGCTTCAATGGCTGGCACTGATCACTTGGGCGCACGGGTTGTTTCAAGCACCGGTCTCCGCAGTTGCGAGTTGTGTTCTGATTTTGGCTGGGCTGGTTTATGCTCGTGTTTCCGAACATATCGCTGCGCGCGTTTCCCCGGAACAGGGAGCAAGACTTCGCGACTTGGCCAGGGTTCATGACGGCACAGCCATCCTCATTTTGCTTGGCTGGACCTGCGGAACTTTGGATCCCGCCTGGCTTGGAGGGGTCTGGACCGGCATGGCCGCCGCGTTGCTGGCGCTCGGCTGGATGAGCCGGCGATTTCGGGTTCTGGGCTGCGGAATGCTCCTGCTCGCGGCTGCCTTTGTGTCCCTCATCGTTCACCACTCCTCGAGCGATCCGGCATCCCGGCTGATGATCCAGATGGGGGCTCCGCTCCTGATGGGGGTTGGTCTGCAGCAACTGGCCCGGCGGTATTCGAACAGGATCGAAGTTCCAGAGAATCTGCAACGGGTTTGGATTGGAGCTCTGGTCCTCGGATTCTGGTTTTTCACTTCCCGATGGACTGTTTCTGCCATGGGCGGGCGAGTCCTCGAGACCCTTGGATTCGTCACCATGGGATTGATGATTTTTGCCGGCGGGATCGGATTGCACGAACGAGGCTACCGCCGTGGCGGGCTTGCCTTGCTTGGTTTTGCCCTTGGCCGCGCCTTGCTGGTGGACGTCTGGACCCTCAGCCTTCCTTATCGAATCGTTTGTTGCCTCGGATTGGGTGTTGCCCTTTTGGTGCTTGGCTACTTCTACAACCGGTTCCAGGACCGCCTTCGGCCATGGCTTTAACTTTAGAACGGCAATTGCCGTTTTCAGGTTTAACCTCCCGACTAACTTGATACTGAAGTTACGCACCGTCTCGCACCCCGGCCCGGCGGAGTTCTTGGCTAAAAACGGCAATTGATCAGCATCGATCTGTCGCAAGATCTTGGCGGCAAAGGCCTTTCTCAAGTTTCGATGGATCACCTTGCGGATCCACTTCAACTTTCGGCAGGCCTTTGCCACTCAAGCTTTTGCGCATCTCGACGCAGCTGAATTGCCGCTTCTAGGTTTAAGGATGAAAGAGATCGGTTCGGAGCCTTCCGCACGGAAGCCGCGAGGCGAGCTCAGGACGGTTCGTTTTCCTGGATGAACCGATCCTCCCCCAGGACTTCGATCAAGGTTTTGAGGGCGTGCAGTGCGGCCAGGGAAAATACCAACGGATACGCGGCCTCGAAGTACCACAGCCTGGCAAAATAGAATCCAATCGGAGTTGGGATGATGTCCTCAGCCCCTTGGATCTTCGCGGTCAGCCAGTCGGCTCCGGCACGGGCGGCTTGCAAATGGAGCGGGTCGGCGGGCAAACCCATCCCTGGGCGGAGCTGAAGGCGGAGATCGTCGGGCGATAAATAGGGCAGGCTGGGGATATTTTCCAGGGGCTCGCCCGAAACCCCAAGCGCAATGATGCCCGCCGCCAGTGCCTCCAAAGCGAGGGACGTCTCTTCAAGGGTCGAGGGAGCGCCCTGAGTCCCGCCCCAACCTCCATCCTCATTGCGCACGGAGGCGATCCAGTTCAGTGCCGCGCGCAGCATCACCGGCACTTGGGGAAAGACGCGATGATTGAGCGATGACAGCGCCATCACCACGCGCGAAGTTCCATAGACCGGATTCGTTTCATCCTTTTGGTGATGGCTGCCGAACCACAGCGGGATCCACGACCCGTTGGATTGCTGGGAATGTTGGAGAAAGCCGAGAGCACGCGTGATGGAGCGCCGGATTTGAAGTTTGTGCTTGGGGCTGAAGTCCTCGCTCCAAATCGTCCAGGCCCGGACGGCATGAGCGGTGATGTCCGGACTGCTGCGATCGAAGGGCAGCGTTCCCCAACCGCGGCAAAAGGTGGGCACGCCTCCGTCTCGATTCTGGAGCCCCCGCAGCCAGTTCAGCCCCGTGGCGGCCGCCCTTGACGAACGGGATCCGCTTGGATCGAGGTGTCGCAAAGCGATGAGGGCGCCGGAGGTGTCATCCGCGTCTGGAACTCCACCCGGCAGAGGGGTCCAGGCCCAACCGCCCGGAGGAGCTTGCGTGTAGGAATGCGGATGGCGGAATTGAGCCGCGAGCAGCCAGGAGAGGAGCAAGTCTCTTTCCGTGGGATCGGGGATGGGATGGGGAGGCTTGAGCCAAGGGCTCATGCCCATGGCGTTGACGGCCAGGGTCGAGACCCACACGGCGAGATTCGTATCGATGGGCCAACTGCCGTCCGATCGCGCCGATTTCCTCAGAAATTCGATGGCCTTCAGGACGACAGGGTGGTGGTCGAATCCGGCCCCGATCAAACTCATCGCGACAAAGCTGGTCAGCGGCGTGGCCTCGAGGAACCCCCCGTTTGAAGGTTGGATTTCCGCGAGCACGCTGAGCACCCTGCGGGTGGCCAGGTTTCGGACCCAGCGGCACGGAAGCCAGCGCGAAGGTTGTCGGCGATGATGAACCAGCCCGATCGCAATCAACGCGGGCAGTGCGTAACTCACCACCGGGAGACGCAACGTGGCGAACCAGGACCGTGGAAAGGCGGCGAGCTCGAAGGGCAACGGGATCACGTGCTGCCATGCATGTTCTTCTGGACCGAGGCAACCCGCCAGCGCCGCCATGGTGAGGATGGGAACGGAAAACGTGCGATCTTTGCCGTAGCGAGCGATGATTTCCTTCGCGAGCTGGTTTCCCTCGAGTCCGCCCGCAGCTTGGCGGATCCAGGCTTCCGCGCGCTCCAGGGTGGCAACATGCCGCGGATCGGTCTTCCCCGCGGAACCGGCCCGCAAGGCGGACCAGACCAGCGTGGTGGTGCTCAGATTGCTAGGACTGGCGGTGGTATCGCCCCATCCCCCGTCGGAATTGGCGTGAGCCACAAGCCAGGCATCACCCCGGCTGATCAATTCGTCCAGGTCGGAATTGTGTTCCGAAGTGTTCCTTTGCTGGAGCTTGAGCGCGAACACGGCGGTCGCGGTGGAAAGCGCGCTGGAAGAAAGATGGCCCTCCCAAGATCCATTGGGTTGGCGGAGTTGAATCAGCCGCGTGCCCGTGACGCGGAGCGCTTGGTTGATTCGATCGGGGAGGTCCGGGTGCGAAACGTCCCGGCTTCGCGCGGTCATGGGGACGGCGTGCGGTCGAGCGAAGACCCGTGGGACCGCCGGGAAGGCAGCAGGGTGCAGGCATCCTTGCAGCCAAACCACCGGCTGAGTAGATGGCGATTGCGGCTCACGTGCTTATAGACCCATTCGGCGATCAGAATGACGCCGGGAATCCAAAGCAACAGTCCGACGGGGATCAGCAGGGGAAGGCGCAGGCTGACAAAGCGGATGCAACGGGCTCCCCGATGAATGGCGCCATCGCGAACCACCACGTGCATGGCTTCGAAAAGGGCGTCCGGCGTCACCCCGCGCGCGTATTGGACCGCTTCAGGATCGCTGATCGGCGCAAGGCGCAAGCAGTGGAACCAATCCAGCCAGGTCAGCAACTTCATTTGAAAGGTGCAGAAGGAGCAGTCCCCGTCATAAAGCACCAGATGGCGCGCCAACGCCGGCAAGGGAACCTCTTGCGAACGCGAGGGAATGATCTGCTCGGGAGCGCTTTGGCTCATGCGAGCCGCATGGTGTTCCCGCCCTAGCCGGGAAGCAATGGCGAATTCGACACGGAAGCCTCAAACGCTCGGGATTTGACCTGTGATGGATGTTGAACTTCACGGAGATATCCGGGTTACGAAGTGGATATCCGAATCGAGATCCTCCGTGTCTTGGTGGGAGGATTCGTCCAAGGCCGGTGCATCCAGAGTTTGTCGGTGACCGGGGTCGGCTTAGGGTTCGGCGGTGAGGGCGATGAGGAAAGGGAAGTTTCCCTCTGCGAGATCCGACTCGAAATCCAGGGTGGCGATCGTTTTGCCGGGGTGGGGATTGGTCCAGGCGAAGTGGTGGAGGAGCGGTTTGTAGCCGCCGTCAGCAGTTCGCCCGCGGCTTACGGGGAGGTTCCAAATGACGTCCACAGTGGGGGAACCGAAACCAAGACGCCAGAAGCAGATGGTGTTGTCCGCTTCCGGCCTTGGGTTTGGGTCGTTACGATCGAATTGCTGAAATGGACGGAGGGGAATGATCTCGGACGTGCCGTCGGTGTAGTGGAGGACATACCGGCCGATGACGGGAACGAATGTGCCGGGGTTGCCGGTGCTATCGTGGAGGAAGTGGAGTTTGCGCGCGTGTTGGCGGATGGGGATGCCGGTGACCTTTTGGGGATAGAATCGATCGGTTCCCGGGGGGGCTTGGCCCAACCGGAAAGCACGACCGCGCCGCGGATGTCGAAGGGAATGTTGGGCGCGGGGGGCTGGGAGTTCGGGAACCCTGCAGACGGGGTGTTGAACCTCAAGACGCCGCGGGGGAGTTCCGCGTAGTTGAGGTCGAGGTGATCCGTGCGGGTGACGGGGACGAAGGCCACATCGAGCAACGCGGTATAGTGGCGTGAGAGATCGATGCATTCGGGGGGGGTATTCGGATCTCGCTGGGGCCAGAGCGAATGGTCGATGGTTTGGACAGGATCGAGAGGGGATTGCGGGGGGCGAAGTAAGTGGGTCATGCGGCGGGCGTGGTCGGCACGGGCGTAGTGCTCGATCCGATCGGGGAGTTGGTTGTGGCTTGGGCCCGGGTAGGAGGAGGCGAGCCATGGGAACGCGTTCCAGCGGGTGGCCACGCCGACGTCGTCGCCGCTGAACACGCCGAGGCCGTCGGGTGTGATGGCGGTGGAGTTGTAGGCCGTGGGGTTTCCGTCGAGGGACATCAGGTTGCGCGCGGTATCGGGATCCCAGACCTCCTGGGCGGGTCGTCCCTCGTCCGACAGAAGCTGGGTGCGGCTCACGAAGAGGCGCCGTCCGTCGCGCGTGTAGGCGAGGCCGCGGATGGAGCCGCTGCCCGGGAGCGATTTGGTTTCGCGCCAGCGTTCGACGTCCCAGACGAACACCCGGTTGTCCCAACCGTCGGTCACGGAAAGCTTTCCGCGGATGCCGAACGGTGCGAACGGGTGGAATTGGGTCCAGTTTGTGGACATGGCAGGCAGCGAGAAGTCATCCAAAATGGTTATCTCTGCGGCTGCGGCGCGAATCGGCGAGCATGCGGCGAGCAGGACGGTGCCGGCGAGGACGAGCCTGTGGAGTGGGCTGGTGTGATGACGGGATGGGATGGGATTCATGGTGTTGGGAATAATGTCATGAGCTCTCCGGGCGCGGCCGGTTTCGACCACCCGAGTCGTTCACGTGAGTTAAAAGTTTTTTCGAGTGGAGGTTCCGCGGGGATGTCGAGCACCGTTGCGGACGAGGGGGCGAACGACTCCAACACGAGGCGGACGACTCGCGACGAGGAGCCGCGAGATCGCCGCGATGCCGGAGGTGCGCTGGGGAAGTTACGGGTATGACGAAGGCGGTTCCGATCTGGCAAACGGGCTGGGCGCGGCGGCGGTGACTGAGCTGGTTTCGAGGGCGTTGGTGCTCGAGACATCGGGAACGGCCCCCGCGGACATGATCGCTAAGGATGCTCTGTCCCATCGATACGGACGTTCTGATCGAAGGAGTGAGAGCTGATCCAGAGTTCATTTCCTGGCTCGAATCCGTCTCGGAAGTCGCCTCAGAGGATGTGGTGCGAGGCGAATTCCTGCTTGGCGTCCATGCGGTTCCCGACCCAGCCAAACGCAGGCGTGGGGAGGAGTTTTATGTCGAGCGCATCAATGGCCTGGCATCCTTGGCGAGTGATCCATCCGATTAGGAATCAGCGGCACGGATTGCCGGGTCGGCATGGTGTCAAGGATGGACCGACGTCGACCCGTTGAGCGGCACATCGGCTTCCCCCTGCTCCAGCCCTCCAGCCATTCCGCCGATTTTCAACTTGAGCGAGGGAATCGAGTTTGGCTTAATCCCGCTCCCTGGCGCGGTCGCGACTGCGCTGGAATTGGTCGGTAGGATACCCAAGTGGCCAACGGGGGCAGACTGTAAATCTGCTGGCTTACGCCTACGCTGGTTCGAATCCAGCTCCTACCACCACCCCGCACACCATCATTTTCCATGGATTTGCCAGTCCATCCCCCAATGAGCGATTCCATTTATCCCCGCAGTCCTCGTGAAACCATGGCAGGCTGGGTTCATTTGCCGCGATACATCGACAAGATTCGGCTTCATTTGGCAGGCAAATTGCATCCTGACTATCAACCCAACTTTGGGCGCGGATTCGACGGATGGTGGCTGGAAGCCGCCGACGTGAAGGCGGAAACGTTGATCGAAGTGGTGAGGCGGAGTGTGACCGACGGTGAGGTTTGCGACTGGGTGTTGAAAAACGTGAGGGCCGATGCCGCCGCCAAGACAGCGCACTTGCACCGCATGTTGGATTATCCGAAAGCCGACGATGCTTCCGGGCAGGAGCGTTTGTGCAAACGAAAGGCGGATGCAGGAATGGCCCATCGCGACGACATCCGCTGCTTCGTGGATTTCATCGACGCGGACGAGAAACGGATTTAATTCGCTCGACGGATGCCTGAGGAGTGGGATGCCTCAAAAGTAAACGCCCCGGTCAATCGGAGACCCATCCGAGAGCCGGGGCGAAAACTTAACCCCACCGTAATGCCGTGTGGAACAGTTCCTTTGAACGGTTCGAGGAAACAAAGGGACGAGCCCGATAGCTTTCGACTTCCAGTCAAGGCCTGTCGGCTACAATCATAGGGCAAAGTCCCGCATCAGTTATCTTACGGTCCAAGGAATTTGCTTCAATGCACGAACATGGCAGGGTTAAAACCATGAACGACAAATTGTTCTCAAAGAGCCCGGCGCCCGCTTCAAACTTTTGATCCGAATCGCTCGCCGTTGGTGGATGGGAACGTGACTGATCTCCGATAAAATCTCAAGACAAAATCATGATGTCCATCCTCCCAGCGCGCTTCTCTTTCTCCTTTCCCACGCCCACCCTTTGCGGGCCAGGTGTGATCTCCGATTTGCCCGGTCACCTCGCGGAGTTGGGCGTGCGGCGTCCACTCGTGGTGACCGATCCCGGACTCCTTTCCACCCGAGCCTTCCAACGTTTGCGCGAAGTCTTGGGCGCCAGCGCGCAAGGCACGGAATGGCATCTCTACAGCGGCGTGCATCCCAATCCGGTCGAGCAGGACGTTCGCGGCGCCGCGGAGTCTTGTGTGCGCGTCGGATGCGACGGCATCATCGCCTTCGGTGGCGGCAGCGCTCTGGACGCGGGCAAAGCCGCGCGCATTCTGGTCCGGCGTCCGGGTCTGGATCTGGCGCGGTTCTATGATCATTCCGAGTGGACGGGACTGCTGCCGCTGGTGGCGATCCCAACGACGGCCGGGACCGGCAGTGAAGTGGGCCGCAGCTCGGTCATCACGCTCGACAGCACCGGTCGCAAGTCCGTGTTGTTTCATCGCGAACTGTTGGCGCGCCGCGTGTTTCTCGATTCTGAATTGACCTTCGATTTGCCCGCCAAGTTGACCGCGGCCACCGGAGCCGACGCGCTCACCCACTGCATTGAAAGTTTCACTTGTCCGGCCTTTCATCCCCTGTGCGATGGGATCGCGCTGGAAGGCATCCGGCTGGTGGTGGAAGCCTTGCCCCGGGCCTGCGCGAACGGACGCGATGTGGACGCGCGTCAGAAAATGCTCGTCGCTGCGGCGATGGGCGCAGTGGCGTTTCAAAAGGATTTGGGCTTGGTCCATTCGCTGGCGCACCCGTTGTCGACGCTTTGCGGCATGCACCATGGCTTGGCGAACGCCCTGTGCCTTTCGGCGGGAATGAAGTTTTGCGCTGAACGCAAGCCCGGCCTTTATCGGAGGGTCGGCCAGGCATGCGGCTTGAAGGTGGAAGGCCTTGACGACCGGCAAGCGGACGCGGCCACTCTGGAATTCATCGGGCAATTTCTGGGTTCGTTGGGACTGAAGGGAAAACTGAGGGAACATGGCGCTCGCGAGGATTTGCTGGACGCGCTGGTCCTGCAGGCGGTGGACGATCCCTGTCATAGGACGAACGCTGTACCTGTCAGCGCCGAGGACTTTCGTCTTCTCTATCGGGAACTGATCTGATGCTGCCGCGAAGGCGGTGCACCCGCGAGTAGTCGGGGCGCGCCGTTCACGGCGCTTCCGCTCGCGCCCATCGGCCGCGGCGATCTCCTCCCGTTCCATGGCCCGCCCTGGGTGAATGCCTTCGCCCTGGCAGCACCCTTGGCCGTTGAAGGGGCCCTTCCCCTTTGAAGACACACCCTGAGGCGGCGTGAACGCCGCGCCCCGGCGCTGCCGCGCGCATCGCCGACAGCCCTGTCTGCTGTAGCGCCGGCTGCCCAGCCTGCGGGGCGACGAAGGGAACCCGGCGCGCGGAGAGCATGGAAGGGCCTCGTTCTTCACCCGCCGGGCCGACGGGCCGTCGGCGATACGGCAGGCTGGGCAGCCTGCGCCACACGACAGACGACTTCGGGCTGCACCGCCTCGCCGCAGGAGGGGAAAAATGGTTTCGCTTTTGTCGTGAGGAGAGGACTAGTCTAAGGAACGAACCATGAGTGTGCCGATTCGAGTTTGCTTGTATGTGCTCTGCCTGGGTTTGTCGGCGGTGTTCGGCTATCGCCTGTATGTCGAGTACGAAGGGGTGTCGAAGAAGCCTGCCTCCGCTACGACCACCGACCTCGACATCAAGCTTCCGGAGGAATCCGGCGGCGGGAAGAGAAAAGGTGCCCAGGCGAATCTGGGCACTTGGGGGGCGGCCTTGTTTTTCACCCTGGCCGGATTAGGCCTGCTCGCGGGCCAGGACATTTCGAAGTATTTCTCGGGACGCGCCACCAAGCTCCTGTTCAATGACGACGGAGATCCGATTACCGATCCGGAGTATGAGATTGCCGAAAACGAATGGGCCAAGGGCAATCATCTTGATGCGATCCGGCTCTTGCGGGAATACCTTGCCAAGAACCCGCGCGAACAGTTTGCCGCGCTCCGAATCGCGGAGATCTACGAGAAGGATTTGAACAATCCGCTGGCGGCCGCCCTGGAGTACGAGGAAGTGCTGACAAAGAAGCTGCCGCCGGAACGATGGGGATGGGCGGCGATTCACCTGTGCAATCTTTATTCGACCAAACTCGGCCAGATGGACAAAGCGGTGGCTTTGTTGCGGCGCTTGGACGAGGAGTATCCTGAAACCGCGGCGGCGGGCAAAGCTCGCCAGCGGCTGGCGATGTACGATCAAGGCGAGCTCGGTCCGGAACCGAGGGAAGGCGGCGCGTAATCCCCTTTCCGCCATCCCTACTTCTTGCCCTCGTCGAAGTAGTCCTTCACGGCTCCCTGGTAAGCCCGGGGCACTTGATCCTGATTGAGCGCGCTCTGGGAATCACTCTGGGAACTCGTGCCCGCCTCCGTGTAAGAGACCCGGCTTTGTCCTTTGATGCTGACACCCTTCAGCGTGATGCTGGGCATCGGGCCGCCTGGATTGATTTGGCCTCGGACTTTGGTGGGCGATAAGTTGTCGGCCAGTTGTCCGTCGCCGCGATCGATGATCCCGCGGCTGTCGATGTCGGGCTGGGTAATGCCGGTGTTATCCCAGCTCTCGGAAAATTCGGGGATCTCCCAGCTGTTTTCATCGGTCCATGTGCCGACGCCGCGGTTGCGACCGGTGCCGCGTCCGCGGTTACGACCGGCCTGCGATTGCCCTTTGCCCCAGCCTTGGCCGGAGGCGATGGCGGTTTGCGCGCGTTCCATGGCGTCGAGCGTGGCCATGAGGGATTCGGCATCGGCCAGTTGCTCGACCATTTCGGCCAGTTCCTTGGCGGCTTCCGCCATCTTTTCCGAACTTTCCTTTTGATCTTTCTTTTGGAGAGCTCGGGCGGCTTTGGCCAGTTTCTCGCCCACCTTGCCAAGCTTTTCGCCGGGTTCGGCGGCTTTGGACAATTCCCCCGCCATGTCCTTCAGTTTTTCCTCGGAGAGTTCGCCCTGCTTCAACTGTTCGATCATTTTTTCGAGGGATGCGCGGGCCGCATCGGCCTGGCCGTATTGCAATTGTTCGGCCAGGTCCTTTCCGTATTTCGCGGTCGCCTGCTGGGATTGCTGGATCGTTTTCGCCAGCGACTTCAGGTTTTCGAGGTCAATTTCCGTCATCTTCAAATCTTTCAAGAACTGGTCGATCTGGCTCGCGGCCAAGGCCTCCATCGCGTCATTCAGATTGGGCAGGGATAATCCCATGTCACGCGCGCGTTTGGAGAGATCGCCCAGGGACTGCTCGATATTTTCGCGGGCCGCGTTGGCGGCGGCGCCATCCTTATCTTCAAGACCCTTGGCCATGTCCTGAATTTTCTGCAAATCGCGCTTCATCTGATCGAGCGCGTCGGCGTCCGCGTTTTTGCCGTCGTTGATCGCCTTCTTCAGGGAATCGATTTGTTTCTGGAGGGCGTCGGACGTGGACTTGTTCGGATTGCTCGCGGTGCGTGCGGCTTCCTCCAATTTGCGCGCGTCGGAGCTTTGCATCATTTGTTGTGTTTCCTGCTTCAGCTTTTCCGCCGCGTTGGAGAGCTCGCGCAGGGCGTCGCTCTTGGTCAGGCGTCCGCCGTGAAGTTTCTCGCCGAGAGCGACGGCATTCTCGAGGGCTTTTTGGGTGGGCTCAAGGACCGGGGGGCGGTTTTGCAGGTTGCGCTTGACGAGTTCCGCAAGCTGTTTTCCGGCCGTTTGGATGATCTCCGCATTTTTCTTTTTTTCGAGCAGGGCCACGGAACGGTATTCGGGCACGAACCCGAGGCCGAACGTGAGCACGAGCAGCAGGCAGGTCCAGCGGGCCAGTTTGGGAAGCTGAAGAGGAAAGCTGGCGCGGGGATCGATGCGGGAAGCGTATTGCGCGGCGTCGGATACCACCCGGGCAGTCCAGGGATGCGCGGTGGAGCCGCTACCCAATTCGAGGGCGGTGCTGAGTCGCTCCTCGAGTTTGCCTTGCCGATCGAGCCAGCGGGCCATCTGCAGCGTGGGGATTGGGCGGCGGGCCGCCAAGAGGGCACCGGCCAAGGCGGCTAAAACCGTGAAAGGAAGCCCGTAAGCAAGGATGCTTTCGGGGATGGGAGCGACTTTGTAAACGAGCACGGCGACCAGCCAGCCGGCGGCTCCGGCCGAGCCTCCCTTCCAGGCCCCTTGCCAGGCGCGCTGCCAGCGAAGTCGGCGGGCGGCGGACTGGACCTTTTCTGAGATCTGATCGAGCTCACTCATGAGGAAAGCGATTTAAGGATTGACCGTGCTTCCTCGGGAAGGACGGCGTTGTAAGGTGGCCCAATTCACTCGAACTGGCGAGGAAAAACCCTTTTCGATCTTGAAGGGATTGTGAGTTGTGTTAACAGTGGAGCCTGTTCCAAGCGTCACGAAACGTCATTCCATGCTATGAAACTCACTCGTTCCCGCCGTTCCAACGCTTTTACACTGATCGAGTTGCTGGTGGTCATCGCCATCATTGCGATTTTGGCCGGCATGTTGTTGCCCGCGCTTTCCAAGGCGAAATCCAAGGCCCAGATGACCAAGTGCCTGAACAATATGCGTCAGTTGGGCATCGCCACGGTGATGTATGTGACCGACAACCAGAAGTATCCGGGAACACTCTTCGTCAACGGAGGGTTCCGCTATGTTTGGCCTTTGCGTTTGTTCACTCAAATTGGAACCAATCGCGAAGTATTCCACTGCCCGTCTGCCCGTCCGGATTCGAGTTGGAACACGAATCTGAACAAGACCCTGGGCGCCAGTCACATGTACGGACCGGGGCGTGACCCGTGGGGCATCAGCGAAACCTCCCTTTTCTCAATTGGTTATAACGATTGGGGTGCGTTCCCTGCCTTCTCGGACAAGGGTTTAGGGGGTGACGTGGACAATCTGCAGTATGAAGTGAAGGAATCGGCGGTGCGCAATCCGGCTGACATGTTGATGTTGGCCGATTCCAAGCCCGGGGATGGCAATAGTGCGAAACCAACGCGGGGCTCCTTCGATGGGAATGTGGATCCCACCACGGCTGGGGAATGGCCTTCCAACCGTCATAATCGCCGCACGGTTGTGATGTTTTGCGATGGCCACGCGGAGAGCGCTTTACGCAATGAAGTGATTGACCCGAAAAATGACCGCTGGCACCGGCGGTGGAACAACGACAATTCCCTGGCGGGCACTTGGACGGTGGTTGCCGCGCAAGCGAATCGGATCGACCCGTAATCACGATCCTGACCCATTTTGAGACGGCATCTGTCCTGCTATAGGACAACTTGAGAATGCTGCGACATTCGGAAATCGAGGGTTCAAGGATGAGCCCGCATTTTGGGAAAAGGTCATGGAAGAAGCTTTGTGGGTGTCGGGATTGCTTTTGTTGTGGGGATTGTTTTTCGACAAGCCGCGCCGTATTTGGGCCGCGTTGATGTCGGGACCGGCGGCGAGGATGGAGGACAAGGCCGGGTTGCTGGTCGATCCTTCCACGGGAGAAGTTCAAGCCGTCCCGGCCATTGCCGGAGTCGAAGAAGAGTTCGCCCGGTTGCATTCGAAGCGCACCACGAGTTCATTCGCGGGACTGCTCGGGCCGCATTCATGGAACTGATTCTCCTCGGGGCGGATTTTGGGGAAATGCTTGGATGGAAACCTAAGAACCGCAATTGATCAGCATCGATCTGTCGCAAGATCTTGGCGGCAAAGGCCTTTCTCAAGTTTCGATGGATCACCTTTCGGATCCACCTCAACTTTCGGCAGGCTTTTGCCACTCAAGCTTTTGTGCATCTCGACGCTGCTGAATTGCCGTCTCTAGCAAAAGAACTCCGCCGGGCCAGGGTGCGGAAGGGTGAGTAACTTCAGCATCAAGTTCGTCGGGATTTTAAAGCACACCCAATTTGAGCGCGTGGTGAATGCGTCCCAGGAGGAATTCGGGGAAGAATCCCAGGACGAAAAGGACGACAACGACGAAAAGGACTGTGAGTCGCGCGCAGAGCGGGATTTCCAGCGGCGGCATATCCTCGCGAGTTGGCGCGGCAACGTAAGCCTGCTTGAGGACGAGCAGGTAGTAGTAGAGGGAGACACAACTCATCGCGATGGCGATGCTCACCAGCCACATCCAGCCCAATGGCTTCACCGCCGCAACGGCCGCGAAGAGATAAAACTTGCCAAAGAATCCCGCCAACGGCGGCACACCAGCCAGGGAAAGCAGCAACGCCATCAGACTGAACGCCAACACGGGTGAGCGTTTGGAAAGGCCGGTGAAAGCGTCGAAGCGGTCGTGCCCCGCCGCGTTCTCCACAAAACTCACGACGCCGAAGGCGCCGATCGAGGAGAATCCGTAGACGAGGCTGTAGAACACCACACTGGCGGCGCCTTGCTCGCCTTGCGCGAGGATTCCCAGCAATAAATATCCGCCATGCGAAACGGCCGAAAAAGCCAGCAGACGGCGCACGCTTGATTGTCCCAGGGCGGCGATGTTTCCCATCACCATCGACAGAGCGGCGACTCCGGCGAGGAGGGGCATCCAGCCCGAAACGAAATGACCCCAGGATCCGTCCCCGGCCGCTCCGGCCAGGCCAGAACCCATGAACTTGAGCATCAGCCAGAAACTGGCCACTTTGGATCCGGAAGCGATCAACGCGGCGGAAGCCGCGGGTGCGCCTTGATAAACATCGGGGGCCCACCAGTGGAACGGAACCACGGCGACCTTAAATCCGAACCCTGCCACCACCATGGCCACGGCCACCCAGACCAAGGGATCGGGACTTCCGGCGGCAAGCTTGGCTCCCAGCGCTTTGAGGGTCATTTCTCCCGTGGCGCCATAGAGAAGACTGAAACCGTAAAGCAGGAAGGCCGCCGCGACGCCGCCGAACAGGAAGTATTTCAAACCGGCCTCGGTCGATTCGCGCTGGCCTTTGTTCAAGGCGGTGAGGATGTAGAGCGAGAGGCTCGCCAGTTCGACGCTCGCAAAAATCATGAGCAGATGCTCCGCGCTGGCCATGCACAGCATGCCCACCAAGGCGAGGGCGAGCACGGCGAAGTACTCACCGGCGTGTTCGGACCAATCGCCGGGCGCCATGAGGCAGGCCGAAAGCAGTCCCATCACGATCAAGCCTTGCTTCACGACAAGGCCCGTGGCGCCCAAGGACCACATGCCGCCCGGCGCGATGCCGGCGAACGGCCAGAGAAAAGTGGTGAGCAAAGCCAAAGCGCCGCCGGAAAGAAACGCCGCCAGCAGCACGCGGCGCCGGCGCGTGTCCTCCAGTTCGCGTGCCCAGACCAAATCGAGGAAGAGCACAAGCAACGACGTGGCGGTGAGGGCCAATTCCGGCAGGCAAGCCTTCGCGAGATCGAGATAGGCGGCGGAGTTCACCATCCCACCACCTTCCTGAGCCCGGCGAAAAACGCGCCGTCAAACGCCGATTGGATCCAGATCATCATCCAGGCGGGGTACAAACCGATCGCGATGCTGATCGCGAGCAAACTCACGGCGCCAAGCTTTTCAGCGCAACTGATCGGTTCCCACGGATCGTGAGGAGCCGCGCTTTCGGTTGTGCCAGGGGCGAGGACGCCCGCATCGGCTGCGAAGAACGCTCGCTGCATGGCGCGCAGCGTGTAGGCGGCGCCGACGACGATGCCGAGGCCCGCCGCGATGGCCATCCACGGAAAGCGTTTCCAAGCGCCCATGAGAACTTGCAGCTCGGCGACGAATCCGCTGAAGCCGGGCAGCCCCATGGAAGCGCAACCGGCGAGCACGAACGTGGCTGCCGCGAAAGGAAGTTCGCGCCCGAGGTTCAACTGTTTCAGCTCGTCGAGGTTTCGTGTGTGCGCCCGGTCATAAACCATGCGCCCGACCACGCCGAAGAGAAGTCCCGCGAGGATGCCGTGTGAAAACATCTGCAAAACCGCGCCGACCAATCCGGCGATGTTCATGCTGGCGAGTCCGAGCAGAACGAAGCCCATGTGGCTGACGCTGGAATAGCCGATGACGAACTTGAAATCCGATTGGGCGAGGGCGACGAGAGCGCCCAGGACAATGCCGGCCACCGCCAGCCATCCGATGGATTCGTGCCAGATTTTGAGTCCTTGCGGGAACAAAGCCATGGAGACGCGCAACGCGCCGTAGGCCCCAAGCTTCATGACCACGCCCGCGAGCAGCATGGACGCCGCGGTGGGCGCCGCGACGTGACCGGTGGGCGCCCAGGTATGGAACGGCCACAGACCCGCCAGAATGGCGAAGCCGACGAAGGACACTGGAAACGCCCAGCGCTGGAAATCGGCGCTGAATCCGACCTTGGCCAGTTCCGGCAGGCTGAAGGTTTGGCTTCCCGACAGCACGTAGGCGGCCACCATCACCGCGAGCACCAGCGCGCTGCCGACGAAGGAATACAGGGCCAGTTTCATGGCGCCAAACTCGCGGTTGGTGGAGCCCCAAATGGCGATCAGGAAGTATTTGGGGATGATGGCGATCTCGTAAAAGACGAAGAGTTGGAACAGATCGAAGCTGAGGAAAACCCCGTGCACCCCGCCGATCAGCGCCAGGTAAAAGGCAAAGAATTCGCGCGGGCGCTTCTCGACGTTCCAGGAAAAGAGGATGCCGGCAACGGAGGCAATGCCTGTGAGCAGGACGAGGGTGAGGCTGATGCCATCGTAAGCGAGGTGGAAGTCGATCCCAAGCGAAGGGATCCACGCCCATTTCTGGATCGTGATCAATTCGCCGGCGGGCTTGAACTTCACCGCTTCCAGGAGGGCGATGCCAAGTCCCGTGAGCGAGCTGGCGAGGGCAACGCCACGTGCCCAGCGCGCGCCCGGCACGGGCACGAACATGAGCACGAGCACTCCGAGGAACGCGCTATAGAGGGTCCAAGCCAGCATGAGGAATTGGTGGGTCGATCGGATGAATTTCAGAATCTCAACCAACCCACCCACTGCGTCACGGTCGCGTGGGTCCAATGCACAATGGCCTGAGGCCAGACGCCCAGCCCGAGCGTCAGCAACGTGGCCGGTGTCACCAACAACTTTTCTCCCAGCGTCAGGTCAGGCCAGTGGGTCCACCGTTCCGGAAGCGGACCCCAAAAAACCTTCTGCATGATGCCGAGCAGGAAAATGGCGGTCACGAGCAGGCCGAGTGTGGCCACGGCGGTAGGGGCCCAGGCGAGGGCGTAAGCGCCTTTGAAAATCAGGAATTCCCCCGCAAAACCGTTCAATCCCGGCAGTCCCAGCGACGCGAACATGGAGAGCCCCATCAGCCCGCAGAAGACGGGCGCCGCCGCCCTCAGGCCTCCGAATTCGTTCAGCCCGCGAAGTCCGCCGCTGCGCTGTTCCAGAAAACCCAGGAAACAGAACAAGGCGGAGGCGGTGATGCCGTGATTGAACATCTGCAATAAAACGCCGTTCAAAGCCGCCGCCTTTTCCGCGCTCCACAGTCCGCCGGTTTCCGTGACCTTCATGGCCGCGAACACCCCGAGCAGACAGTAGCCAAGGTGATTGACCGACGAGTAGGCCAGGGTGCGTTTGAGGTCCTTCTGGCCTAACGCGGCGAAAGCCGAGAGCACGATGGTGGCCACCGCCAGCCAGAGAAGAAGGTCCAGGGCCTCCCTCATTTGCTCCGGAAAGACAGGCAGGATCAGGCGCAGCAAACCATACACCCCGAGCTTTGACATCGCGCCCGTCAGAATCATGGTCACGCCGCTGGGAGCCTCGCTGTAGGCCGAGGGCAGCCAGCTGTGGAAAGGGAACATCGGCACTTTCACCGCGAATCCGAGCAACGCCATCCAGAAGACGCACTGCGCTAAGCCTTCCTGGGTCTTGAACGTTTCAAACCAGGCCAGGCGCACGGACAGCGCTGAAGCCAGTTCTCCAGAGCGCCCCTTCTCCGCCCATTCCAGAAAATTGAAAGTGCCCGTGGCGACAGACACCGCCAGAAATGCGAGCAGCATGGAAACACTGCCGGCCATGGCATAAACGAAGAACTGAAACGACGCCGGACCCCTCCCCTCCCCTCCCCAAAACTTGATCAGGAAATAAGCGGGGACCAAGCTGAGCTCCCAAAAGAGGAACCAGTGGAAAAAATCAAGGGCGGTAAAGGCTCCGAACAAGCCGGCCTCGAGCCAAAGGATCAACGCGAACATCAAAGGAACGCGGCGCGTCTCGTGACGGCAGACTGCCATCGCGAAGGGCACGACCAACGCGGTCAACCCGATCATGACCAAGCCCAGGCCGTCCAAACCCAGGTGATAATCCACCTTGATGGAAGGAATCCACGGCCACTTTTCGACAAACTGCATCTCCGCCTGGGCCGAATCAAATCGCCCGCCAATCCAAGCGACCCATCCGGCGCATAGTCCGGCGGCCAGAAAAGCCAATCCCTTTGCTGCCTTGGCGGCGCGCGCGGGCAGGAAGGCCACGACCAAGCCTGCCACCAGCGGGATGAAAATGAGGGCCGAGAGGGAACCGAAGGTGTTCATCGAGGTCCTCCTCCCCACGCCAGGATGACGATCAGGAACACAAGGGTCAGTCCCAGCCACCGCAAGTAGCGCTGGGTGTCACCGTTTTGAAGGGCGCCCGCCCCCAGGCCCAATCGCTTCACGCCCTCGCACGCCTTCTCGAAGCCGAAATTGACGAATCCCTCGTCCGCCTGCTTTCCGATCCACGCCAGCAATCGCGTCAGCCCGCCGGTCAGACGGACCAATCCGCCCACGACCCAAACCTCCATCCACGCGGCCAACCCGGCCAGGGCGCGTTGCCAGGCGATGACGGTGGCTTCGTAGAGTTCATCGACAAAGAATCGACCGCGCATGGCTTTGAAGAGCCGGGGCCAGCGAGCTTCGAGAGGGTCGGTCGCGGTCTCGTGGAGGTCAGCCGCGCTGTAAAGTTTCCAACCCGCTCCGAATCCCGCCGCGACCAAAATCGCCGACAGCACGATCAGACCGAGGGTGGCTCCGTGGAACAGCGCTCCAAAATCCAACTGCAATGGCTTGCCTTCGAGGAAAGAGGCGAACCATGGCCAGGCGGGCGTTCCCAATCCACTGAGAAGCAGGGCTCCGGCGGCGAGCAACACGAGAGGCACTGTCATGACCGCGGGGCTCTCATGCGGGGAGTGAACGGCGTGTGGCGCTTGATCCCCGGAGCCGTGGCCGGAAGCGAAAGCGCCCCGAGGGTGTCCCGCGAACACATGCAACATCTGGCGTGTCATGTAAAACGCGGTGAGCAAGGCGCCCGCGATGCCGAGGACTAATGGCCCCTTGGATGCAGGCCAACTGAGCGCCGCGTGCAGGATTTCGTCCTTGCTCCAGAATCCCGAGAAAAAGATCGGCACGCCGCTGAGCGCCATCATTCCGATGGCGTAGGTGGCGAACGTCACCGGCATGAAGGCTCTCAATCCGCCCATTCGCCGAATGTCTTGTTCACCGCCACAGCCATGAATGACCGATCCCGCGCCCAGGAAGAGCAACGCCTTGAAGAAGGCATGAGTGATGAGGTGGAACATGCCCACGGCCACGCCGCCCGCGCCCACCCCCATGAACATGTAACCGAGCTGCGACACGGTCGAATAGGCGAGAATCCGTTTGATGTCGTTTTGGCCCACGGCGATGAGCGCCGCGAACACGGCGGTGATGGCGCCCACCCAGGTCACCACTTGCAGTGCCGTGGTCACGGAGGAAGGTCCGGCGGGCGTGGCAGCCAGGAGCGGATGCGCGCGCGCGATGAGGAATACTCCGGCCGCAACCATGGTCGCGGCATGGATCAGCGCGCTGACCGGAGTGGGGCCTTCCATCGCGTCCGGCAGCCAGACATGCAGAGGGACCTGGCCCGACTTTCCGACGGCCCCGCAGAAGAGCAGCAACCCGATGGCCGCGTTCAAGGTGAGTCCGCCGAGGGTGGTTTGAGCCGCCAAGGCCTCGAGCGCTCCCGCCTCGAGGCAGCCCTTGCCGTTATCGTAGCAGAGCAGGGTTCCGGTTTCGGCCTGCAGCCAGACCAATCCCAGGAAAAATCCCACGTCGCCGATGCGGGTGGTGATGAACGCCTTCTTGGCGGCCGCCGCGGCGCTGGGCTTTTGAAACCAGAATCCGATCAGAAGATAGGACGCCAGCCCGACGACTTCCCAGCACATGAAGAGAAGGAGCAGGCTGTTCGAGATGACAAGCCCGAGCATCGCGGCGGCGAAGAGGGAGAGGAAACAAAAGAACCGCGCCGCGTTGTCGTCATGCGCCATGTAGCCCGAGCTGAAAATAAAGATCAGACAGCCCACGAACGTGATCATCACCAGCATGACCGCGGTCATGGGGTCCACGAGCAATCCCAGCTTGAGCGTGGCGCCGCCCATCGAGATCCAGTCGAAATTCCAATAGTCTCGAGGAACTCCGTTCGTGTTGGACTTGGACAGCAACAGATACAATTCCCGGCAGGATAGGAGGAAGCCGATCGCCATGGATCCGATGGCGAGAGCGCTGCTGAGCCGCCTGGCATTCCTCGGCAGCAGCGAGGCCAGACCTGCGGCGAGCAGGGGCAGGAGAGGGATGAGGGCGAGGGTCGTCATCCGCGCAGGTTTCGCACCTGTTCCAGTTGCGTGGTTTTGAACCGGCGGTGCAGGTGGATGATCAAGGCCAGGCCCACGGCTGCTTCCGCCGCCGCGATCGCCAGCGAAAACAGCACCATCAAGGGACCGTCGAGGGAAGCGGGGTTTTGATGAAACCGCCAGAACGCGATAAAATTGAGATTGGCCGCGTTCAACATCAGTTCGATGCCGATCAGCACCATGATCGCGTTGCGGCGCGCCAGCGCTCCCGCGAGTCCCACCGAGAACAGGAGGGCTGAAAGCAGCAAGTAGTGGGACAAGGCCGTCATGGATTGGGACGGGGGTCGCCGGGGTTTTTGGGCCGGTCGTGCAGGGCCAAAACGGCCGCGCCGATCATGGCGGAAGTGAGCAGCAACGCGATCAGTTCGAGCGGGAGGACGTGGGTGGTCATCAAGGATTGCCCCAAGGCCGCAACGGGAAGCTCGCGTGGTCCCGGATCCGCCGCCTTGCCGACGGTGCTGGCGGAGAACGACGCGGCCAGAACCAGGAATACCATGGAGGCGATGCCGAGTCCGTGAGCCCAGGCTTTGTTGCCGCGAGGCTCCGCCTGCGTCTCACTGCTCTTCGTCAGGAGCATGGCGAATACCACGAGCACTGAGATCGCGCCCACATAGACC
Source organism: Verrucomicrobiota bacterium (assembly GCA_016871495.1). Lineage (NCBI taxonomy): Bacteria > Pseudomonadati > Verrucomicrobiota > Verrucomicrobiota bacterium. Next base: position 20,876 of record VHDF01000040.1, read on the forward strand.
AGCATTTGGGAAAACGCGATGAATTGGGCGTCCAGTTGGAGATAAATCACCGCCAACCCGATCAACGTTCCCACCAGGCAAAGCGCGCAATGAATCAAGTTCCGCAGCGTCATGGCGGCGATGGCCAGGACGGCGGTCCAAAGCGCGGTGATCACGAAGGTGAGGCTCATTCGACCCAGCGGTAGGTTCGGGGCGCCCAGCGCGCCCGCGCGGCCAGGCCCTGGCCCAGCAGGAAGTAGGGGGCCACGACCAGAGTGGCGGACACCAGCCAGCGCAGAGGGCCGGATCCGAGGTGATGCCAAAGGCCGGCGTTGACGATGTTGATCAAGGAAAGGGGAAGCATGAGTTTCCAGGCAAAATTCATCAATTGATCAATCCGCAGCCGGGGAACGGTGCCGCGCACCCAGATGAAAAACAGCATCAGCACCGTCAATTTGGCGAAGAACCACATCCAGGATGGAATCCACGCCAGGAACGACACCGGCGCCGTCCACCCCCCGAGGAAAAGCGTGATGGCCAGCGAGGTCATGGCGAAAAGTCCGAGATACTCGCCGAGGAAAAACAAAGCGAACTTGAATCCACTGTACTCGATCAAATGGCCCGCGACGATTTCGGATTCGCCTTCGGGAATGTCGAACGGGGAGCGGTTTGCCTCCGCCATGCCGGCGATGAGAAACAGCCAGAAGGCGGCGAAGCCCCACGGGGTGAACACATGCCATTGCGCCAGCCCGAAGGAATAGGCGTTTTGAGCTTCCACGATCTTCGAGGGCGACAACGTGCCGGTGAGCATCAGCACCGGGATCGTGGAAAGAATGAGCGGCAGTTCGTAGCTGATCATTTGCGCCAGCGCGCGCATCGCGCCCAACAACGCGTACTTGTTCCGGCTCGCCCAGCCGGCCATGAACACGGCCAACTCGGCGCCCGCCCCCACCGCGAAGAAATAAAGGACTCCCGCATCCAGATCCAGAGCGGTCATGTTGCGGCCGACCGGGATCACCGCCAGCGCGAGAATGGCCGGGATCACCATCACCACCGGCGCGAGGGTGTAGACGAGGCGGTCCGCGGCTCGGGGCACCACGTTCTCCTTGAACACGGCTTTCAGCCCGTCCGCGGCGGGTTGGAGAATGCCGAACGGGCCGACACGGTTCGGTCCCGGACGATTCTGGATGCGTCCGAGCAGTTTTCGCTCGACGAGCGTAGTGAGCGCAAACAAACCGGCAAAAGCCCCAACCAGCGGTCCAATGGATAACAGGATCGACGCCCAGCCGCGCAACGCGGCGGGAAGCACGCCCAGCGCGCTGTGCTTCAGGGTGACCCAAATTTGATCCAACGCTTCCATCGGTCAGGGCTTGGGGGCGTCCGGGGCGGCCGGTGTCGGCGGTCTGGACGGAACCGAGGGTTGAGCCTGAGGCTTGGCGGCAGGAGCCGCGGCGGGTGGCGCGGGTGGCGGAACATCCGAAGGCTTGGCGGCGGGAACCGCGGTCGCGGCTGGCGCGGCGGCGGCGGCTTTCGCTTTGGCTTCCGCTGCTTTCGCCTTGGCCTCGGCATCCGCTTTGGCTTTGGCCTCCGCCTTCACCTTGTCCTCCGCAAGTTTGCGGTCCACCTCGGCGGCTTCTGCGGGGTGGATCTTATTGTAATGGGCGTTGGATTTTGCGAGGTCGGTCTTGTGGAGGAGGAGTCCCTCGAATCGATCGGAGCGGCTCCATTCGAAGTCCTGGTCCATCTTGATGGCCTCGAACGGGCAAACTTCCACGCAAATCTGGCAGCTCATGCAGACCGAGATGTCGATGTCGAAAATCTTGGGCTGGAACTGGAGCTTGCCGATGTAGTCCGGTTTTTTGACGGTGTCCTTGACGATGTAAATGCACTGGGGCGGACATTCCTTCTCGCAGATCTGGCAGGCGACGCAGCGCAGGCCGAGCATCGGGTCGTCACCGTCATGGACCAGAAACGGGAACTGACGCGCGTTTTCCTTCATGGGAAGGCGCTGTTCCGGATATTCCACGGTCACGAAGCGATCCGGGTCGGTGTAACTGCCGACGAGGTTGCGTGCCGTTTCGACCATGCCTTTGACGATGCCGGTTCCTAGCATAGGTCCTCGCTTTCCAGACGCTTCATCGATCCACTTCCCCGAGCACGATGTCCACGCTGCCCAAGATCACCACGACATCGGCGATGGTATGGCCCAGGCACATGTCCTCGAGGATGGTCAGGTTGATGAGGCTGGGCGGGCGAACGCGATAACGGTAGGGATTGGCCGAGCCGTCGCTGATGAGATAAAAACCGAGCTCGCCCTTCGGCGCCTCGATGCGTCCATAAGCCTCGCCCGCCTTGGGTTTGAAGGCGCGAAGTTTCGCCTTCGGATCGACAATCGGGCCGCCCGGGAGCTCTTGGATGGCCTGTTTGAGGATCTTGATCGATTCGCCCATTTCCAGCAGCCGGATCATGAGGCGGTCATACACGTCGCCCTGCGCGCCCAGAGGCACGCGGAATGGGAACCGCCCGTAAATTCCGTATGGATCCGTTTTGCGAAGGTCATAATCGACGCCCGAGGCGCGCAGCATGGGCCCCGTGATGCTGGCGTTGACCGCCAGGGCGGCGGGCAGGATGCCGACGCCTTGCGTGCGGGCCATGAGAATCTCGTTCCCGGTCAGCAACCGCTCGAACTCTTCAAGGAATCGGGGATAGCCATCGACCACCCGAGCCGCTTGTTCGATCCAGCCCGGGGGCAGGTCCACCCGGCAACCGCCGAAACGCATGTAGTTGCACATCATGCGCGCGCCGGTGAGGGCTTCGAACAGGTCGAGAATTTTCTCCCGCTCGCGGAAGGCGTACATGAGCGGAGTGCCGAGGGCGCCCATGTCCTGCGCCAGGAAACCGAGCAGGCAAGTGTGATTCAGGAGCCGGGTCAATTCCGCGGTGATGATGCGGATGTATTCGGCGCGCTCGGGCACGTTCAAGCCGGCCAGTTTTTCCACCGCCAGCGCGTAAGCCCAGTTGTTCGTGATCGAGCAGAAATAGTCGAGCCGGTCGGTGTAAGGCATCGACCCCAAATAGGTCGTGGCTTCCGCGATTTTTTCGTGGTTGCGATGGAGATAGCCGAACACCGGCTTCAGTTTGACGATGCGTTCCCCGTCCAGCACCACGTCCATGCGAAACACGCCATGGGTGGACGGATGCTGCGGTCCCATGGAAACCTCCAGAAACTCGTTCCCAAGCCCGGAATCATCGTGAGCGCGGGGCGAAAGTCGCGCGCGGGTGTCGGCGGGCACCGTGGGAGAATGGACACTCACGCGGTGCCTCCCTGAGTGCCCCCGTCGGCGGGATAATGCGCTTTGGCCTTTTCGAGCACCTCATCGTGGGGCGTGGGTTCGTATTCGTAGTCGTCGGGCTCGACGAAATCCTTGCGCATCGGATGATGCCGGTAACCCTCCCACATGAGCAGCCGCCGCAAGTCCGGATGTCCGTCGAAGACAATGCCGTAAAGGTCGTAAATCTCCCTCTCTTGAAACTCGGCACCCCTCCACACCGGGGTCAGGGATGGGAGATGCACTCCTTGCATTCGATCCGCCGTGCGAACGCGCAGGATCACGGGGCCTTGCTTCAAGGCCATGGAATAAAGGTGATAGACCGCCTCAAGGCAACCCGGCTTGCGTTCTTCGAGGGTCTCCTCGACCTCTTGTTCCACACCGTTGATCTGCTTCTTCACTTTGACCTTCTGCTTGGTCACCGTGTCGGGCCAATCCACTCCCGTCGCGTTCGAGGCGTAATCGAGCCGCAGTCGGGGATCGTCACGCAGGAATTCGGCCACTTCCCGGGCTTTCTCGCGTCCCACCCGCAAAGAACGCTGCTGGCAGGGGGCATCGTTCGGCACGATCTCGACCGCGGCTCCGGTGACGGAGGCTTCGACGCGAGCCTTGATCTCTTCCAGCGATTCCATGCGGGAGCCGTGCAAATGAAACTCAATCCTCCCGGACCATGGTGGGCGGACGCCACACCTCGGGATTGCTCGGGGGAGTCAGGTCGTCCGGTCCGCAGACCGGAATCGGGAATTCACTCGGGGCGTTGGGGTCCAAATGGCGGGGGCGACCGGGGCCCGTGAAGGTCTCTTTCGAGATTTTCTCTTGAAGGGTGATGAGCGCGTGAAGCAGCGCCTCGGGACGGGGCGGGCACCCGGGGATGTGCACATCCACGGGGATGAAGCGGTCAATGCCTTTCAAGACGTTGTATCCCTGCTTGAAGGGGCCTCCGGAGATCGCGCAGGCGCCCATGGCGATGACATATTTCGGTTCGGACATCTGATTGTAGAGTCGAACCACTTGGGGGGCCATTTTCTTGGTCACCGTGCCGGCGACAATCATCAGATCCGATTGCCGTGGGGAATTGCGAAAGACCTCCGAACCGAAGCGGGAGAGATCGAAGCGGGCCATGGCGGTGGCGATCATTTCAATCGCGCAGCAGGCTAGGCCGAACTGCATGGGCCAAAGGGAATTCTTGCGGCCCCAGTTGTAGAGGTCCTGGAACCCGGTGACAACCACCCCTTGCTTGCTGAGCTCGTTGCGAAGTCCCTCGTCGATCATGCGATGCTGGTGCCGGTCCGGAATCTATTTCCAGGCCAGCAACCCCTTTCTCCATGCCCAGACCAGTCCTTCAACCAACAGCAACAGAAAGAAAAGCATGGCGGCAAACGCGCCCAGAGGAAGTCCTTTGAAGGCGGCGGCGAAAGGCAGCAGAAAAAGAGTCTCCACGTCGAAAACCAGGAAAATCAAAGCGTAAAGGTAATACTCGGAACGAAACTGCACCCAGGCGTCTCCCTTCGACTCCAGGCCGCATTCGTAGATGGCATTTTTGTGCGGACCCGGTTTGGCGGGGCACATGAACTTCGCCCACGACCAGGCCGCCAAGAGGGGGCCGATCGGGAAGAGGATCGCAACCAACAGCAGGACGGCCAGAAATTCGTTGGTAGAATAGGAACCTGTCATGGGCACTCGCCGGCCGAGCTTTGATCGACTTGGGCGCGGGAAAATTACCCTCCCCGGCTTTCGATGGTCAAGGAACCGGGACCCTTAGAAGCAAATCTAACCCGTAATGCAATCAGTTCTGATGAGGTTCCTCGCGGCGGAGTCCGACGGAACGGGCGATATCATCAAATTCCTCGCGGCTGACTTCGTGCAGTTGTTTGCCTTTGGCCGCGAGCTTCTCATTGATCTTCACCGCTTTCTCCGTCATCTCTTCATGGGTGTCCTTCGAACCTCCGACCAGCGCGAAATTCGGTCCTGTCGTCACGCGCTTGTGGCCGTCGGAATCAAGGCCGACACCGAGCAGGAGTGCTTTGCCCTTGCGGCTCGGATTCTTTTTGGAAGGGTGCGCCATAAAAGGGCATTATGACCGCCGGCCTGGAAGACCGCAAGTCTTCAAACGGTTGGCCCTGACGTACCGGTGCCTCCCGAAGTGGTCTGTCGTGTGGCGCAGGCTGCCGAGTCTGCCGTATCGCCGACGGCCCGGCGGCCCGGCGGGTGAAGAACGAGGCCCCTCCATTCTTTCCACGCGCGTGGTTTCGTTCGTCGCCCCGCAGGCTGGGCAGCCTGCGCTACAGCAGACAGGGCTGTCTGCGTTACCAAGACAACGCGGTGCTCCGAACGGACGTTCCATGGAGCACGAATTAGAACCGCAGGGCTGCCGCGGCAAGGGTTCCATTCGCCCTTCATGAGCCGCCCGCTTTCAACGTTGGCCCAGCGATGCGCTTGGGGGATCGCATGGGGCGGCCTGGTTTTGGCGGGGATTCTTTTTTGGCGGTCACACACTCCCCAAAATGGCTCGGCGTCCATTGGCCCGAAGCAGTCCGATCCTGCGGCGAGGGGTGCCGTCACGCCGGAGTTCGCCAGGCAACTGGAGCAACTCGAAGCGCGCGAGCGGCACTTCGACGAAACGCTCTGGAAACCCGAACTCGTCGCCCAGCAGCACGGCCAGGTCATCGAAGCGTTTTGGGACTCGGTCAACCGATCCACGAACAAGCTGGCCGCCTTGGCCCGCCTGGAGTTCGCGACCCTCGACATGCCGGTCTTCCATCCGCCCCGGGCGGCTCCGCACTCCATTCAGCTCCATTTTCCCTCGGGAAAGCCGCGGACCATTGGTGTGGAGCAATGGCCTGCGTTTCTGGAACGCTGGCGGATCGAGGGCTGGGCTTTGCTGCAGGTCGAGTTCAGGCATCTTCGGTTTAGGCCGGAAACCGAAGCGGCTCCAGCGTCGAGCGAGTTCTATTTTTCGGCCCACTTGGTTCATGGAAGCGGGATGGCACGGGCGAGCTTGGAAGGTCCGCTTCGGCTCGCGTGGGCCAAGTCGGGTTCCAGCTCCCCGGCTCCGGGGATCCAGAACATCGATGCGTCACGCTTGTCACTGGCGACGCGCCAGGGGCCGGCGGCTTTTCAGCTCCATTGGCAGGACCGGCTGGCCCCGCCGAGGAACGCGTATTCGATCGATCCCCTGCTCGTGTTCGACTTGGACGAGGATGGATATTCCGAAATTATGCTGGCGAATTTGAACCTTGTTTATCGACGGCAAGCCGATGGCGGTTACCTTGGAGGTTCTTTATGCGCGCACGCTCCTGGGCTCATGGCTTGTGCCTTGCTGGGCGGATTCAACGGTGACGCGTTCGTGGATTTGCTGGTTTTGGGCGATCGCGGCCTGATGTTGTATTCCGGCGATGGATCGCCCCGGTTTGACCAGCCTCCCCGCCTCGTGTGGCCGGCCCCGGCCGAACTCAAACACGCGATGGCGATGACGAGCGGAGACGTGGATAGCGACGGCGACGCGGATCTTTTCATCGCCCAGTATCGTGTGCCTTACGAGGAAGGCTCCATGCCCACACCCTTTGACGACGCCAATGACGGACACCCCTCGTTCCTGCTGATCAACGAGGGGGCCGGGAGCTTTCGCGAAGCCACGGTCTCCGCGGGATTGGGCGCCAGGAGGTTTCGACGAACCTACAGTGCCTCTTTCACCGATCTGGACGGCGACCGGGATTTGGACTTGGCCGTGATCAGTGACTTTGCCGGACTGGATGTCTTTCGGAATGATGGCCGAGGTCGATTCGAGGACGTGTCCACGCAGTGGTTCGGCGAGCGGCGCGCGTTTGGGATGGCGCATGCGCTGGCGGATTTCAATGAGGACGGGCGGCTCGACCTGTTCATGATCGGCATGACCTCGCCCACCGCGAGCCGGCTCGAGGGTTTGGGATTGTGGCGGGAAACCGATCCCCGGCGTCGGGGCGCCCGCGCCGCCATGACGCGTGGGAACCGGCTCTTTTTGTCGTCCCCGGAAATGATCTGGAGCGAGACGGCGTTGAGCGATGCCGTCGCGAATTCGGGCTGGTCGTGGGGTTGCGCCGTGTTGGATTTCGACAACGACGGCCATCTTGACGTTTATGTGGGCAACGGGCTGGAGAGCCGGGATTCGGTCACGGACTATGAAAGTCAGTATTGGTTGCATGACGCCTACGTGGGGCAATCGCGCGAGGACCCGCTCCATTATCTCTATTTCAAATCGGTTTTCACGCGCACGCGAGGGCGGGGCCAATCCTACGGTGGTTACGACAAGAACCGTTTTTTTCTTCGGGACGGAGATCGCTTCCTCGAGGCCGCGCATCTGCTGGGGCTGGGCTTGGAGAACGACACGCGCAATGTGGTGGCCGAAGACCTGGATCGCGACGGGCGCGTCGATGTGGTCCTGACCTGTTTCGAGCCGTGGCCGGATTCCCGCCAAAGCGTGCGGATTTACCTCAATCGCCTGGAGACACCGGGGCGCCGGTGGGTCGGCTTCCAACTCGAAGGAGAGGCCGCCGCCCCGGGCGTGCGAGTCGAGTTGATGGATTCGCAAGGGGGCGGACTTCAAATGCGCGAGTGGGTGAATGGCGATTCTTATCGATCCCAACACTCTCAGAAACTGCATTTCGGATTAGGCCCCTCCAACGTCGTGGAGAACGTGCGACTGCGCTGGATCGGCGGCGCGACGAGCGAACTTCACTTTCGCGATTTGGGAAAATATCATCCGGTCTCGATCGCGCCCCGGTCGTCCGGCCCCAAGCCTTGATCCTCCCGACTAACTTGATGGTGCAGTTACTCACCGTTCCGCACCCCGGCCCGACGGAGTTCTTGGCTGAAAACGGCCATTGATCAGCGTTGAGATGCGGATCAACTACCCTTTCCGGGTTGATCAGGCCGCCAGATGGGAACGCATGTTATGGCGCCGCAACAGGCGGAGCGACTCCGGGCTCCACCAGGACGTCGAGCGGAAAAACAGGGTTCTCGCGAACTTCACGTTTGAGCAACGCCTTGGCCTGCTCAACGAGCGGTTGCTGGCTCGCTGCCAAATCGATGGATTCCGAGGGGTCCTTGGACAAGTCGTACACTTCCCAAGGACCGGGTGCTTTTGATTTCAGTTTTTGCCGGACCACTTTCATGTCGCCGATGCGGACGGCCACCTGGCCTCCGTACTCGGGAAACGCCCAGATCATAGGCCGCGCGCGGGTCCGGTAGGTCGCGGTCTTCAAGGCCGGCCAGAAGCTCTCCCCATCGAGGTTTTCCGGTTTGGGGAGTTGGGCCGCCTCGCACAGTGTGGGCAGCCAGTCGGCGAAGTAAGTGGGGGACGCGTTGACCGTCCCCGCCGGGATGGTTTGAGGAAGCCTGGCGATCATCGGCACGCGCAAGCCTCCCTCGTAGACGCTGCCCTTGTAGCCGCGCAGACCCGCGGTGCTGTTGAAGAATCGCGCGTCCACACCGCCGATGTGGAAGTCGTGATGGCCGGTTCCCGGGTGCGTGGTGCCGTTGTCGCTGCTGAAGATCACCAGCGTGCGGTCGGCCAAATTCGCCTTGTCCAAGGCCTCGAGCACCCGTCCCACATAGCCATCCAGGTCCGAGATCATCGCGGCGTAGGCGGCCCGCGGACGGGGATGCGGCAGATAGTTGTTCTCACCACGATAGACGTTCGTATCCCAAGACGCGGGAAAGCGGTCCAGGGATTTCCGCAGCGGGTGCATGGCGACGTGAGGTTCGATGAACGGAAGATAAAGGAAGAAAGGCCGGTCACGATGAGTCGCGATGAACTTTTCCGCTTCCGCCATCATGAGGCTCGGAGCGTAGGTTTTGCCCTGGGTGTCTTCGAGGCGGATCTCGCCTTCGAGTTGTTTGCGATGGCCGGGGACGGGTTGGGGATTGATGAAGACACGCTCTCGATTTCGCCAAAGGTGAGTTGGGAAGTAACTGTGGGCGATGGACTGGCAGTTGTAGCCGAAGAAAAGGTCGATTCCTTTGCGATTCGGTTCGCCGGTGCTCCCCACGGGTCCAAGCCCCCATTTGCCCATGGCCCCGGTGGAGTACCCGGCGCGTTGAAACAACTGTGGCAGCGTCAAGGCGCTTTCGGTGAGCGGATGCTGGCCTTCGCTAAACTCGGGAAACCGGGCCTTGGCCGGGAGATTCCCGCGAATTTCAGCGTTGCCTGAATGCTTGCCTGTCATGAGGACGCATCTCGATGGCGCGCAGACCGGCGCCCCGCTGTAATGCTGGGTCCAGCGCATGCCCTGGCCGGCCAAGCGATCCAAATGCGGCGTGGGAATCCGCCTTTGCCCGTAGCAACCCAATTCTCCCCAGCCAAGGTCGTCCGCCAGCATGAATACCACGTTCAGGCGAGGCTTGTCCGCCGCCCGCGCCCTCGGGACGAGCAGAAGCCCGATCAGGAGCCACCCCCCAAACCCAAAGATCCCTTTCCAAGCGAGCCTCATCCTCACGTTTTCGATTCGGGGATGAACTCCGCGGTCATGAACGCCCCGGTCGCATTGGCCTCCATCACGAACTGGGGAATGCCCTGCACCACGTCGAGCGAAGGCCGGTGAATGTGGCCCGCAAAAACACCCGCCAGATTCGGCGCCGCGAAAACTTCGCGATGAAACTGCTTCGTGGCCTCGGTATGGCCTCCCTCCGGCCAGCGCGGACGCCTTTCCAGTTCGAAGTTTCGATCCGACTTCGCGCCCCATTCGGGATGGCCGCAGCCAAACCCGACGGAACGGCCCGGGGCATACAGCGGAATGTGAACCATCAGGGCCAGGGGATTTCCGGAGCGGACTTGCTCGCGAAAAAACTCCAGTTGGCCGGGGAGAATTTCGTAGTGGGAATTGTCGAGGAACAGAAACCGGATTCCCCGAACTTCGACCGCGCTCATCAGCGGGTGCCGGCCTTGGTAGAGCGGCTTGAGCCGCCGTTCGATCCACGTCTGGCGCAACTCTTCCAATGAGCCCTCCATGCCTTCGTAATGCCAGTCATGATTCCCCGCCACATAAGCGAAAGGCAGTCCTGCTTCCGCGAGCCGGGCCAGGGTCCATTCTACCGCCGCCTCCGAGGGAAAACTGAAGATATCGCCGATCAAAGCGACCAAGTCGGCGCCGCTTTCCTTGGCCAGCGCCAATCCTTGCACGAAGGCCTCGTTGGGATGCGTGGCCGCCCCGGTTTGAAAGTGCTTGGTTTGATTGTAGGCCTTGGCCATGCGCGCGCTGAACCTGCGATATGGTTCGCCGCGCTCGTCGTCGATAAATAAATGAGTATCCGCCATCATGAAGCACTTCACCCGTTGGGGAAAGGCGGAGGAAGTGAATCGCACCCGTTCGGCATCTAACGAGAAGGGAGCGCGGAACGAGGGCCGGCGGTCCTGGTCACGTGGAGAGGGCGTCGTCGCACCCACCCTCGGCAGGGCCGCGGCCAGAGCGCAAGTCTGGGCGAAGAATCTTCGGTTCATGGAGGCCATGCAATTGGAGCACTTTTGCGCGCGACGAGCAAGAGGCGCGGGGCAACAATTCTCATCTTGCGGAGCGCGGCTGTGCCGAAGACCAGCCGCAGCGCGCGGACAGATCGGAAGACTCCAGATTTCTCAACGTGCTGCAGCAGGTCGCCGGACGACACAGCTGCGCTCCGAGACAGAATGAGAACGACTGGGGGCGGGATCCCTGTTCCACGGATAACCGCTGAGCCTTTCCTGGGGCAGCCACGGAACACACGGATGATACGGATGGAGGAAGAATTCCTCTCTGTCCTGGAGTTCCATCCCGACGGTCGAAGATCCTGATTCTCACCGAACCCACCGAAAGCCTGTTTTCATCCGTGGGATTCGTGAGATTCGTGGGCAAATGCCCCCCGTATCCGTGGATTAGGGGGATCGAATAATGGGCCGAGCTGAGCAACCTCCTTCCCTCGGCTCCGGAAATCTGCCAGCTTCCGCTCATGCAAATCCCCGCACTCGTGGCTCGCGCTCCTGCTCTGAATAGTTTGCTGGCCGGGCTTCTCCTCGCCGGTCCGGCCGGCTTTTCGTCCCTCGCTCTGGCTCAAACTCGCTCCTCCCGTTCTTCGCCGCCCCTGCGAGAATCCGCCCCCGCTGGCGCCGGCATGTCGAAGGAACGCCTGCTGCGCGTGGACCAGGCTCTGGAAAAGGCGATTGCCGAACAGCGCATTCCCGGGGCGGTCGCGCTCGTCGCGCGCCGTGGCCGCATCGTTTACCACAAAGCGTTCGGCCTGGCTGATCATGCCTCCAGGCGACCCTTGAAACGGGACGATATTTTCCGCATCGCATCCCAAACCAAGGCCATCACCGCCACGGCGGTCATGATTCTGTGGGAGGAGGGCCGGTTTCAGCTGGACGATCCTGTTTCGAAATTCATTCCCGAATTCAAGAATGCGGGTGTGCTCAACACCTTCAATGAGCAGGATGTCACCTGGACCACGACTCCGGCGAAGAAGCCCATCACCCTCCGCCACTTGCTGACTCACACGTCCGGGATCGGTTATGGAGTGATCGACGGAGATGCGCGCATGAGAAAAATCTACGCCAAGGCGGGCGTGGTCGATTTGTTCACCACCGAGCGCATCACGATTGCGGAAAGCGTGAAGAGGCTTGCCGCCCTGCCCCTCCACCACCATCCGGGAGAAAAGTACACTTACAGCGAAGGACTCGACGTGCTGGGCTATTTTATCGAGGTCGTTTCCGGACTGCCGTTCGACGTGTTTCTGAAGACCCGGCTTTTCGATCCGCTGGGCATGAAAGACACCGCGTTCTATCTGCCCGCAGAGAAAGCGAGCCGCTTGGTGACCGTGCAAAAACCGGAAAACGGGACCTGGGTGCGGTACCCGGTGACCTTTTATGACCCGGATTACCCGATCAAAGGCGCCAAGTCCTTCTTCTCGGGCGGCGCCGGCCTCTGCAGCACGGCTCTCGATTACGCCACCTTTCTGCAAATGTACCTCAACGGAGGTGAACTCAACGGCAAGCGCATCCTGAGCCGGACCACGGTAGAAACAATCATGCGCAATCAAGTGGGCGACTTGTTTGGCGGCGGGATGAAACATTACGGTTTGGCCTTTGGTGTGCTGACCGAAAAGGGACAAGGCCGGGGCGGGGAAGGCACCGCTGGCACGTTCGATTGGGGCGGATACTTCAACACCCAGTATTTTGCCGATCCGGTCGAGAAGACCGTCGGCGTGCTGATGAAACAAACTCAAGGGGGTGCCGATGATACCGGCTGGAAATTTCGTCTCCTGGTGCAGCAGGCCATCGACGATTGATGGCCGGACCCGAGGCTCGGATTGCGTTTGATCCCCGCCTCCACCGCCGCCCGCAGCGGGTGGATGATCGACACAGCCCCCCTCGGGCGGATCAAATATCCCGTCACCATCGCGGCCAGAGCCGCAACCAGTAGCGGAGTTTGGACTGGAGCAAGGTTTCGCGCAGCAATTCATCCAGGGGCCGCGCCTTGGGTTCTTCAATGTTACGGCAAAGCACCAGCGCCGCGGCGAAGCTGACGAGAACGAGCGCGAAAAAGACGCTGTAACGATTGACCGCGAAGACGGAGTTCCCCGTCGAAATGTGTCCCATCGCGTCGATCAAAAGTCCCCAGCCGATCGGCGCCAATCCCAGCGTCACATTGAAGACCACGGAGAACAGCGCGAAAAAGTGGCTTCGTCCCATCGGCGGGGCAAGGACCATCGCCAGCCGCGTGTTGTTCATGTTGACCAGGGCGAACGCGAATCCCATGGCGACTTGCAGGGCCGCGACGATGGCCACGCTGGCCGGCACCGTTTGACCGGCCAGCAACGTCCAAACACCCGCCACCATGATCCAAACGCCCAGCGCTCCGGAAACCACCGGCTTGCTTCCGAAACGATCGGTTTTCGATTCGAACAGCCAGAGCCCCGAAAGCCCGCCCAGAAAGGAAAGCGCCGTGAGCAGCAGAATGCGGCCTTCGGTCAACTGAGCCTCAGATTTCAGAAATGCGACTGAGAAGGTGTTCATGCCACCGTAGGCCACCGCCCAGGCCACGTTGAAGATCAGCAGTTTTCGGAACGGAGGATGACCCGCGATGTCCAGCCAGGGAACCGGTGTGGCATTGTTCCGGGCGGGATCCTCTGGCGGAGCCGCGTCGGGAATGGCTTTCAAGTGCTTCAAACTCACCGCGCCCATGGCGGCGCTAAACCCGAAGACGATCGCGAATTGCCAGGAAGCCGGGTTGGAACCCAGACACGCTGCCGCGAACAAAAGCGCGGCCACGCTGGCCGCGTTCACCCAAACGGCCTCGCGCGCCAAGAACCTTCCCCGTAAGGACTCCGGCACCAGGGTGGTGATCCATGGCAGCCAGGCGCAACTCGAAATGCCGCGGGAAAGATTGAATCCAAAGAGTAAAAACAACAATAAGGCGAGCTGCGAGGAACGTTCGAGAAACACCCCGGCCAGAGGAACCGCCGCCATGGCGAAGATGAAGGCGACCCGCGTACCCCAGCCCGCGTAAACGAAACGCTTGTAACCCACGCGGGCAACATGGTTGGCGGCCGGAATCTGAAAAATGACCAACAACGGCATCATCCCTGCTATAATCCCCAACACGGTGGCACTGGCCCCGAGGCTCTTGCCGTAAAGAACCATGGGACTGCCCAACACAATTTGGTAGGATAACGCGTTGAAAATGCCAAAATTATAGGCGTGACGAATCCCCTCGGGGAACCGATGTTTCATTGTCTCTGGTTGGGGCGGCATGTCCAAGTTTCAATCCAATCTCCCCCGGCGGCCCGATTCACGCGCCTCCGGACGCCAGGAAGTATCCGTGCTCCATCCGTTTAGGACAGCTTCGATTACACCATTCTTCCATTTTGTCGCCCCGGTTCCCCGCTCAACAGTCAACCGCCTCAAACCGATAAGAACAACAGTGTCCTATTTGCTCATCTGACTTCTAAACCAGCGATGGCACTTGGTTTCGTCAGGTCTGGTTTTGAAGACTATTTCGTAAGTATTTTATGATAAATATTTTGCCAATAATGTCGATTCTGGTGGACTTTGATAAGTCGACGAACATCGGCATGTAACTTGCTAATTATTGCAATCACTTTATAACCCAACCGGCCTCAATCCCCCCCTCAAAGCCTATGCACAAGCCGAAGATTCGGACGTTTTCGCTCGCCGCTCCATGTTTAGCCGGAGGCATCCTGCTCTCCAGCGTCTTGGCCCAGAATACCCCTCCGGCTGTCACGGAAGTCACGGTCAAAGACGGTAAGAAGACGATCAAGTTCAAACCTCACCCGGGTGCCGACAAGTACGAGGTCCAATCGAGCGCTACGGTCAGCGGACCCTTCCAGGACGATGCTTCGGGAAGTTTGAGTGGTACGGCCTGGACTTCTCCCCTCACGACGCCCATCGGGTTTTACCGCCTCAAAGTCACCGAAGTGCCGCCGAACCAGTTGCTCAGCGCGGTCATTCTCAATCGACTGGGCTACGGGCCGTCCCCCGAGGATCTGGATCGGATTCGCTCCATCGGCCCCCAGGCCTACTTGGCGGAGCAGTTGGCGCCGGAAACCATCACGGAAAGCCTGCCTTTTGACGAAGTGCGCATCGATAACGGCCAAGGCGGCTGGCAATACGTGACCGTGACCGGCACCGGATCGAGTTCGAAGCTTTACCTTTACCTTAACACCGCCGGTGAGGCCCACATCGATGACATCAAACTCGTCGCGGGCACCGTCGCGGGCGCGGGGCAAAACCTCATTCGCAACGGCGATTTCGAATCGCCCCTGACCGCCGCCGATTGGGCGATCGCCCCCAACCATGCCAATTCTGCCATCGTCACCGGCGTGTCCAAATCCGGCAACGCGTCCCTGAAAGTCGTGGCAAGCGCGGGCGGATCCACCGAGAACTCGGCGATCACCCAGTCGGGCATCACCCCCTCGCTCAACGCCAACTCGCGTTACACGCTGAGTTATTGGATCCTGCCGAGCACGAGCAAATTGAGCTCCATCACGGTCCGCCTCTCCCAAAACGGCATCGTGAGCACCCCCCTGCCCTTGCCCACTCTTGGGACCCGGCTTGAGTTGGGCGGCGCTTCGCTGAACGATCTCCGGCAATGGCATGTTCAGCGCGCGGTCCGTTCCCGGCGCCAGCTCCTCGAAGTCCTGCTTCAGTTCTGGGAGAATCACTTCGTCACTGAACACGGCAAGAGCGCGGATTACCTCGACCGCTACTACAGCTCGAGCCAGGCCGACTACATGAACCAACTCGCGGCCCAATTCGAATACCGCGAAAACAAAAAATGGCGGTTGGTGTTGCTCCGTCCCAACGGCACCTTTCATGAATTGCTCAAGATCAGCGCCGAAAGCCCGGCCATGATCATCTTCCTCGACACGGTCGACAGCAAAGGCAACGGCAGCAATATCGCCAACGAAAACTATGCGCGCGAATTGCTCGAACTTTTCACCTTCGGCGTGGATAACGGCTACGATCAGGACGACATCGTGGAAACTTCGAAAGCCTGGACCGGCTGGGGCGTCGATATCGTGGACCAACCCGACAACCCCTTCCAGACCCGCACCACCAATCGCCCCGCCGGGACCGCGAATTCGGTCTCGAACCTCATCGGGCACTGGACGTTCGTGTATAAGCCCGGCAACCACAACAATCGCCAGAAAGTCATCTTCCCCGGCAAGACGGTGCCGGAACGGTTCGGGCCGCCTTATGCCGGGCGTCCCTACGAACTCAGGCTCCCCGTTCGCACGGGCACGACCAACGGCGGCACCAACGGTATCAAGGACGGCTACGAGATCATGGCTCACCTGGCCGACCTGCCCTTCACCCAGGAATTCATCAGCGTGAAGTTGTGCCGGTTGTTCGTGCATGACGATTTCGAAACCGGCTACGATTTCACGGATCCCAACCTGAGCCCCGAAGGGAAATTGGTGCGCCGATGCATGGAGGCTTGGGAAAATGGCAGCCCGAAAGGCCAGATCCGCCAGGTCCTCTCCGTCATCTTCAACTCGGACCTGTTCCGAACCCAGTCCGGCTCGGCGCAGAAGGTGAAGACACCCCTGGAATTCACCGTCAGCGCGGTGCGCGCTCTGAGCGCTGTGGACGCGAACGGGGCTTACACCGCCACGACCGACGGGAATTTCACATCGGCCCTGAATCGTATGGGAGCGATGCAGTTGTTCGATCGCGCGGAGCCCGATGGTTTCCCCGAGGCCGGTCCGCCTTGGATCAGCGCCGGCATCCTGGGCGAACGGCTGCGCTGGGCGCAGGCGTTCCTCCTGACTCCCGCGCAACGCTCCGCCGCCGGCATCAACGACGTGGGTTCCGGCACCTCCTGCGATCCCGTGGCTTTGCTTCGCCGCAAGCTTCCGTCGTCCAGTCTCGGCGATGCTTCCGCGGTGGCGAACTACTTCATCGACGAACTCTACTCGGCCGAAGGCAAGGCCAATCTCGAAACCTATGGCTCCATCGCGGTGAATTTTCTGAACACCGCGGACAATGGAACCACGGCATCCCTGTTCTCTTCCCTTGCGGTCGGGAGCGCCAACTACGACACGCGCGTCCGAGGCATGGTTGCGATGTTGCTGACCCTCCCCCGGTTCCAAGAACAATAAGCGAACCCTCAATCCTCGATCCCTATGCAAATTATCAATCGGCGTTCGTTCTTCGATCGTTCCCTCAAGCTCGGCATGGCCACCGCGCTTTCAACCCTCGTGGATATCCCCTGGGTGGTGAAGCAAGCCATGGCCCAGACCCAGGGCCGCATCGGGCTCAATGGCAAGAAACTGCTCTTCGTGTTCCTGCGAGGAGCCAACGACGGCTTGAACTCCGTCATCCCGATCCAGGATCCCGCCTACAACACGACCAACCGCCCCACCCTGGTCATACCCAAGGACGCCGCGACCGATTACTCCAAACTCGGCCCTTGCGACTTTCCGCAATCCGGAGGCAGCGCCGCCACGTTCGCCTATGCCAACGCCATCCGGCTCGGCAACGGTTTCGCGGCTCTCCACCCGTCCCTCAAGTTCCTCGCCCCCGTTTACAACGCCGGTGAACTGGCCCTCATCCACCGCGTCGGTTATCCCAAGCAATCCCGCTCCCACTTCGATTCTCAGAACTATTGGGAGACCGGCACCCCGAACAAGAATCTGACCAAGGAAGGCATCTTCTACCGCACGATGGTGGAATCGGGACTGGCCAACACCTCGCCGCTCACCGGCGTGTCGATCCAATCTTCATTGCCCTTGTCCCTGCGCGGTTCCCAGGCGGCAATGACCAATTTGGATGATCCCAATCGTTACAACCTGCTGGGGGTGCCTGCGACGACAGGCGACGCCAAAGCCGACGCCGCCATCCGCGCGGCCGGCGGCGCCTCTTTTCCGGACAAGGCCTATCGGGGCTTGCTGGGTCTTCAATACAAGAATCTCACGGACACGCTCGCCATCTTCGCGAGTCTGAATTTCAGCGAGGCCGGCAACACGTTCCTCGATGATGAAAACACCGACGGCGACTTCCCCTACCATTTGTTCCCCACGTCCAACGCCAAGAACGGGGGCTACACGCGTCCCGGCGGCGGCACCGAAGCCAACAAGTACGTGGTCGACACCGGCGCCTACGGCTTCTTCAACCGCCTCAAATCCGCCGCGCTGGTGCTGAACAAGACGGACGCCATCGTGGCTGGCACGGAGTTTGGCGGTTTCGACACGCACAGCCGCCAGGGCGCCGTCACCGGATCGCATCCCAACCTTCAGCGCCGAATTGCCTGGGCGATGTACGCGCTGCGCAAATACTTCACGAAATACGCCGACAAGACGCATTGGAAGGATTTGGTCATCGTCACGCTGTCCGAGTTCGGGCGCACGTCCGTCGAGAATTCCGACCGTGGCACGGATCACGCCGAGGCTGGCGTCATGTTCGTCGGGGGCGGAGCCGTCAAAGGCTTTGGCAAGGGCAACACCAGCGGCGTGTTCGGATGCCATCCCAACGATTCGGTGCCCTGGGTGACGGGCCAGACCGGATCGATGTTCGGCGTGAGGGACCGGTATCTGAAACGCTCGATTGATTATCGTTCGGTGCTCGGCGAGTTGATCCGGGATCATCTCGGAGCCAGCAGCGAACAGTTGAACCGGATCATTCCGGGCTACACGGTCGCCGGCGAAGCGTTGCAAAACGGCGGCACCTCGACCCGGGACGCCACCCGGATCGCGGGCGAAATTGGCATCGTGTAGCCGATGCACAAGATGGAAAAGGATGTGGACCTTTCCATCCTGTCGATCCTGATCATCCTGTCCCACCCGCTGAACGATTCCCTGCGCTCCCGCAACGGACAGGGCGAAGCCGGCGGGTCGGCGGAGGACCGTCCCTCAGCGACAAAGAAACAGCCATTCTCATCTCGGGGAGCGCGGCTGCGTCGGAGACCAGCCGCAGCGCGCGGACAGGTCGGAAGACTCCAGATTCTTCAAGGTGCTGCGGCGGGTTGAAGGTAAGCGGTAAGCGGGGCGCATCTGTTCGGAGGGACTGGGGATGGGTTATGGTGAGGGCATGAAGAGCGATCCTGGTGGAGTTTCGGCGAGCCGCGGCGCGGAGCGTGCGCGGTGGGTGAGGGAGTA
>VHDF01000041.1 GCA_016871495.1 Verrucomicrobiota bacterium
CCGCTGCGACCCCTTCCGGGGTCGACGACGCTGTCGTGCTCAGGATCCGGGGGTGGCGCTCGTGCCTCAAGCCACCCCCGGCTAATAGCTGGCATCCCTCCGGGATGACCCGTGGTCGAGCAGGCTTATGTTTCGCGACCGATGCGTTGTCTTTTTCTCGCCGCCTCAGACCGTCGGATACTGAGACCACCAACCTCCGCATCGTCGATCGCCAACTGGGCTCATCCTGATTCCACCCCGGGTCAGGATGTCTGAGTCTAACCCAGCCCCGCCGAGCCCATCCAACCGCATGGCATGCCAAGGGCGAAATGTTTCGCTCATGCATCAACCTCCCTTTCAATCGTGCCACCCGTTCGGGCAGACACACCTTGATGCGGCGTAAACGCTGCGCTCCGCCGCCGGACCGCGCCGGCCGACCACGTCCGCATGCACCACGAGGAATGCCCTGTTTTGCTCGAGCTTGTTCAGATGCCGTCCAATGTTTAGCCTTCCGATCATCCTCCCGACTAACTTGAGCATCAAGTTAGTCGGGACGATCATGATAACTTCGGGGGATGTGATCGAATCAATCGATACTCGATGTCATCGATGCGAATGAATCTCAAACGGTCGGCTTGGCGCGGCTTCACGGGAGCCGGCGCCATCGGATTTTGCCTGTGGATGACCGGTTGCGCCACGACGGGTCCCCAGTCCAATCCGCGGGAGGCCCGAGTCGATCAGTTGTTCCAGGCTTGGAATCGTCCCGATTCGCCCGGCGCGGCGGTCGTGGTGGTCAAGGACGGAGCCGTGGTTTTCCAACGCGGTTACGGCTGCGCCAACCTCGAGCAAGGCATCCCCATCACGCCACAGACACGCTTCGACGTGGCTTCGGTCGCCAAGCAATTCACCGGACTGTCCGTGGCGATGCTCGTGGAGCAGGGCCAACTCTCCCTCGACGATGATGTTCGCAAACACCTGCCCGACGTGCCGGATTTTGGCCAGCCGATCACCCTGGCCCATCTGCTTTACCACACGAGCGGGTTGCGCGACTGGCCCGAGTCGTTCCTGCTGTCGAACCTCGATTTCGAGGCGCCCATCACTTTCGAAATGATTCTTGAACTGGTGCGGCGGCAGCGCGAGCTGGATTTCGCGCCCGGCGAACAGATGCAATACTCCAACACCGGCTACAACCTGCTCGCCGCCGTGGTCGCCAAGGTAACCGGCCAATCCTTCCGCGCGTGGATGGACACGAAGGTCTTCCAAGCGCTCGGCATGAAGCACACCCACGTGTGCGACAACCCCGCCGAAATCGTGCCCAACCGCGCCGAGTCTTACAGCATCAGCACCCCACCCGGCACACCGCGTCGCGTGACCAGCCAGTTGTCTGGCCTGGGCTCCAGCTCATTATTCATTTCCGCCGAGGATATGGGCAAATGGCTGCTCAATTTTGAAACCGCGCAAGTGGGCGGCAAGGCGGCGATCGCAATCATATGCCGTCCGGGATCCTTGAAAAACGGCGCGAAGTCCGTTTCTTGCTCCGGCCTCTTTGAGAATGATTACCACGGCCACAGAGTGCTCGAACACTCGGGCAGTTGGGCGGGGTATCGCAGCTTCACGAGGGTCATCCCGGAAAAACGACTGGCTGTCGCTGTGCTCGCCAACGCGGCCAACCTCAACCCTCAGCAGCAGGCGATCAAACTCACGGACCTGTTTCTGGATGACCCTGACACTGCAAAATCCAGGTCACAAAGCCCCGAATCGGGTGTGGCTGTGAAATCCGATCCTTCCACCTGGGACGCTTTCCCGGGCACGTACCGTTTAGGGGCGGGATGGCTGCTCACCATCACTCGCGAAGCCGACACCCTGATGACCCAGGCCACGAACGAAGACCGATTCAAAATGACGCCGGCCGGCATCAACACGTTCACGGTCGAGGGCTACAACCATCAAAAGGTGGAATTCGTCCGCCAAAAATCGGGTGCGGTCACGAACCTCGTTTACCGCGGCATCAACGCGCCGAAGCTGGATCTGCCGAAAATCGCTCCGGCGGACCTTGCGGCCTACGCCGGCGATTATTGGAGCGAAGAACTGCGTGTCGCGAGGCGAATCGAAATCCACGACGGAAAGCTCGCGACCCGTGATCGCTCGGGTCAGTGGCTCCACTTTGTGCCGACGGGCGTGGATCGTTTCGACGCGGACTTTGGCCGCTGGGCGCTTCAATTCACGCGCGATGGGTCCTCCGCGGTGGCGGAAATGAAAATCTCGGGAGGTCGCGTGCGCCATCTTCGCTACACGCGAACCACTCGACCGCAAGTCAATCTGCCGGGACTGAAATAGCTTCAGACCTCCTGACCTCGAAGCGGAAGGAAGGGTGGGGAGTGGAACGAAATGGAGCCGGAAAGAGGAGGTCTTGGACGTTTCGGAGACGGCAGGGAGGAATTGAAATGGGGCATGCACCTCGCGCAAGGGCCAGTATTTCCCGCCAGAGGTGTGGAGATGGACGAAGAACTTGGCCTGCCGAGTGGAGGGTTCCCCTCTCTGTCATCCTCCTCCCGAGTTGTGGTGAGCGTTTCGCGGGAGCCGCAATCATTGCCGGTGCCATTGACGCGCCAGCCGAGGCACGCCTCGGAGATGCTCGAATAGACGCGAAAATCCAGGAAGCAGCGCGCAGGGGGTGAAGCGGCGCGCCATCCCCTTCTATCCACTCCCCGGACGGGTTGCCCAGCCGCGAGGTGGCGATGAGAACGAGACGCGCAGGAGGAAAGAATCGCCCCCTTCTGTCGGAGCGCACCATTTACGGCCCTTCGGCGCTCGCTCATCATTCCGCGCCGAGTCCCTCTAGCCACACAGTCGATCACGCATGAAGTCCTTGCCTCACAACCAAACCCGTCCATCGAAGTCCTGGTGCTCTGCATGCCTATCCAACCCTGATATGGCGTAAACGCCGCGCTCCAGCCAGCAAATCGCGGGTGCTCGAGCGCGGATTCGGTGCCTCCGCAAGTAGTCGGGGCGCGCCGTTCACGGCGCTTCCGCTCGAGCCCATCGGCCGCGGCGATCTCCTCCCGCTCCATGGCCCGCCCTGGGTGAATGCCTTCGCCCTGGCAGCACCCTTGCCCGTTGAAGCTGCCATGCCCCTTTGAAGAGACGCCTTGAAGCGGCGTAAACGCCGCGCCCCGGCGCTGCCGCGCGCAGCACCGACAAACTCTGGATGCAACGGTGCGGGTGGGAGAACCGAATAAACGGTTGCCGGTCGATCGGCGCACGAGCATGCTCTCGAGAGCTTTCCCCATGAATCCAACGTTCCATCCGAACCGTCCCCTGCTCCACCCATGACTCAGTTTTCCTGGTGGGCCGACGGCAGCATTGTCGGACTTTACCTGCTGGCCACCATGGCCGCCGGACTGATGGTCCGCAAATACGTGTCCAAGGTGGACGACTTCCTGGTGGCCGGCCGGGAAATGAATGTCTATCTGGGCATCGCCTCGCTCGCGGCGACCGAGTTTGGCATTGTGACGTGCATGTACACCGCTCAAAACGGTTACGAGAAGGGATTCGCCGGAGCGGTCCCGGGATTCTGCCAGGCGATCGCCATGTTCGTCATCGGGGTCACCGGATTCTGCATCAAACCCCTGCGCGAATCCGGCGTGCGCACCCTGCCCGAACTCTTCGAGGAGCGATTCGGACCCCGGGTGCGCTGGGCCTCAGGCGTGGTGATTGTCCTGGGCGGCTTGCTCAACATGGGCGTTTTCCTGCGTGTGGGCGGCGAGTTCCTGACCCTGGTGTGCGGCATCGACGCCCGCTACTTGGAAATCACCATGACCGTGCTGCTGGTTGGGGTGGCCGCCTATACCATCCTTGGCGGCATGCTCTCGGTGCTGGTGACCGACTTTATCCAGTTCGTGGTCATGAGCGTGGGCATGCTTGCCGTCACCGTCCTGATTTTGTTCCACGTCGGATGGGATCGCTTGATCCAGGCTGTGGAGACCCATCGCGGCGCCGGAGGATTCAATCCCTTTGTCAACGAGTCCATGGGCTGGCCGTATGTCATCTTCAATTTGCTCCTGAACACGGCGGCCTGCCTGACGTGGCAGGCGGTGATTGCGCGCGTTCTTGCCTCCAAAGATGCTTCGACGGGACAGCGCGTGTATCGCGGCACCGCGTTTTTCTTCGTCTGCCGTTTCATGATTCCGGGCCTGTGGGGCATCGCCGCACTGGCCGTCCTGGGGCCCCTGGCCCCGGGTGAAAACACGCTGCACGCGATGCCCAAGTTCCTGGCGACATTCCTCCCCATCGGCATGCTGGGATTGCTCGTGGCCGCCATGCTTGCGGCGGACATGAGCACGGATTCCTCCTACATGCTGACCTGGGGAAGCGTGATTTATAACGACATTCTGGCCCCGTTTCGAAAGAACGCCTGGAGCGAGAAAAAGGGGTTGCTGGTCAATCGTTTCATCATCGCCCTCATCGGGGTGTTCCTCCTCCTCTACGGACTCTGGTATCCGTTGAAGGGCGATCTTTGGACCTACCTCGGTGTCACCGGCACGATTTATCTCTCGAGCATGACCACGCTCGTCATCGCTTGTTGTTATTGGAAGCGAGCCAACAACTGGGGAGCCTCGGCCGCCATTGTGGTGGGCGCAGCGGTTCCGGTCACGTATCTCATCCTGGAGCAAAATTCAGCCACGGCAGCCTGGGCCAAGCAGGTGGGACCCTATTACTCCGGCATTGCCACCTACGTGCTGGTGGCGCTGGCCATGGTGGTGGGCTCGCTCTTGAAACCACAGCCCCGGGAGAAATCGTCATGAAGGATCACTGGTTTTGGACGGCGGTATTGATCGCGGTCGTGGTGTGGTACTCCACCATCACCCTTTACGTCGGAATTCGAGGAACCCTCGACGTGCGCTCGATGCTGCGGAATTTGAAAGCGCGGCGCGATCGCGAGGATTGATCTCCGACCCCGGGCACCCGGGTGAGTTGCTATGCGCGTCCCTCGGGGATTCAAGAAACGGGCGGTCCTCGCGATTTCTGCCGCGTTCCTGGCGGTGGGGTTGGGTTTGTTGGACGGAGTGGATTACTCGCCCTATTTCCAGCAAGCCTGCTTTCAGCGCACCCAGGAACGGTGGCTTCAGACAAGCGCGGATTTCTCAGTCGTGGACGGCCCCTTGGAAGCGGGGTTTGGCCGCGCTCAACTGACTCCGTCGCAGGAGTCTGGTGCGTCAGGTTCGCCCGGGAGGTTTGCTTCAGTGCCCTTGGCCGGCTACGGCGCGAGAAAAGGCAGGCCCGCCGAAAGCGTTCACGACGATGTCTGGGTCAAAGCCGTGGCGTTGCGCGTTTCAGGGCGGGTCGGAGTGATCGTAGGAGTCGAAGCGCTGATCGTGCCCGAGGAAATCGCTCATGCGAGTTTGGCGCGACTGTCACGCGAACATTCCTTGTCAAGAGAGCAAATCTACTTTGGCGCCACCCATACGCACTCGAGTCTCGGGGGGTGGGGGCAAGGCTGGGTGGCGGAGCAATTCGCGGGACCCTTCACCCTGGGCGTCAGGGAGTGGTTCGTGGACCGGATCGAGGCAGCGGTTCGAGAAGCGTTGAAGGATTTGCAACCGGCACAATTTGGGCACGGCAGCGTGGCAGCGCCTCAATTCGTGAGAAATCGCCTGGTCGGCAACCTCGGTACGGTGGATCCGGACTTCCAGTTTCTCGCATTTCGGCAGCAGTCCGGACGGATGGGACTGGTGGGGAGCTATGCGGCCCATGCCACCGTGTTGCCTTCGAGGTTCATGAAATTCAGCGGCGATTATCCGGGAGTCTGGTGCCGTGAGGTCGAGAGTGCGACGAGGGGATTCGCCATGTTTCTCGCCGGATCCGTCGGCAGCCATGCGCCTGTTCCAGGCGCTTCGGACTGGGAGGGCGCCGAGCGCATGGGCAAAGGCCTTGCACGCGTCGTGCTCGACCGGATCCCGTCCACCCGCCTGACGAATCAGGTGCGTTTCGGAATGACGGGTCTCAAAGTGGAGCTCCCGGAACTCCATGCCAGGATCACGGATGGACTGAGGCTGCGTCCTTGGGCCGCCCGCTTGCTGGTGCCGGCCTCGCCCGACGCTTTCCTGCAAGGAATCCGGCTCAACGACGCCATGTGGATGGGGACCCCGTGCGATTACAGCGGGGAATTGGCCGTGGCTTGGAGGGAAAGGTGGCGCTCGCGCGGAGTGGAAAGCGCCATCACGAGTTTTAACGGGAGCTATGTCGGCTACGTCATTCCCTCGCGCTACTATCACCTGGACGGGTATGAATCCCGCACCATGTCGTTCTTCGGACCGGCGGTGCCGGACTATTTCGAGGCGTGCCTGCGGGGCATCGCGGATACCCTCACACGGCACTGACCAGACTCTGGGATAAACGACCGGCGAGGTTGCCGGAGATCAAGGCCCCGGTTTGGGCAAGGGTGTGGCGAGGAGCGATTGCAACGCCTTCAATTCGGCGATGATCTGCTGATGTTCCGCGGAGTTGGCATTGATTTCGCCCAACTTTCGATTGAGCTCCGACCTCTTGCTTTTCGCAAATCGATCGCGGATGCGTCCCAGCGACATTTGCAATTCGAGGGCGGGGTTCTTGGTGGCCTGGCTTTCCATCGCGGCCCGGCTCAAGAGCACGCGCAAAGATCCCGATGGAACTTGATCCAGAAACGAGGACGCCCCTCCTGCACCGCCAGACGGTTCGTCCTGCAGGATCCTTTCGACGACCGCTCGCAGGCCGCGATGTTCGAACCAATCCAGCCGGCCGTGGGCTCGCGCGTAGGGGATCAACTCAGGATGACTGAACAACAGGGCCAGGAAACGCGACTCGGACGCGTTGGGCTCGGATTCGGTCTCGGCTGCTTCCGGTTCGGCAGCAGGATCTTCGTCCTCGGCCGTCGCACGGCTCGCGAACGGGGCTTGCTTGCGAAACTCCATCCGCACGGCTTCGGCCGAGACGGCGAGGGCTTGTGCTGTTTTTTGGGCGTAGGTGTCGATGAGAACCGCGCTGCCGGTTTTTCGCACGGCTTCGCCCATCGCGCGGACGATGGCCAGGCGGCCGCGATCTCCTTGGGACGCATGGAGGGACAGCAGCCGCCGCAGCAAGAAATCGAAGAAACCCTCCGCCTTGGCGATAAGTTCGCGAAAGGCCGCGGCACCGAAGGCTTTGATGAAGCTGTCCGGATCATGGGGAGAGGGCACCACCGCCACGCGTGCGGCCAACCCAACCGCGAGCATGGGGTCAAGGGCTTTGACCGCGGCGTTCTGACCGGCTGAATCGCCGTCGAAACAGAGCACGACTTCCTCCGTGTAGCGTCGCAAAATGCGGGCGTGATCGGAGGTGAAGGCGGTGCCTTGCGGCGCGACGACGTTGGTGACGCCTGCGGTGTGACAGGCAATGAGGTCAATCTGGCCCTCACAAAGAATGGCCTGCTTGGCGTCAAGAATCGCCCGCTTCGATTTGTCCAATCCGTAGAAAACCCTGCCCTTCGTAAAAATGGGTGTTTCAGGCGAATTGACGTATTTGGCGGCTTTCGCCTCGGGATCGAGAAGACGTCCGCTAAAGGCGATGATTCTCCCCTGCTCATCGGCGATGGGAAACATGAGGCGTCCGCGGAATCGGTCGTAAT
The DNA here is from genome assembly GCA_016871495.1 of Verrucomicrobiota bacterium. Classification (NCBI taxonomy): domain Bacteria; kingdom Pseudomonadati; phylum Verrucomicrobiota; species Verrucomicrobiota bacterium. The sequence continues at coordinate 7,622 of VHDF01000041.1, forward strand.
AACCGTCCGCCCCCTCGCGCTTCACGATCAGTCCGGCCTGTTCGACGAGGGAGATTTCAAACCCCTTCGACTTCGCCCAATGCAAGGTGTCGTCCCAAGCGTCCGGCGCAAAACCGAGGCGAAAGCGCTGGATGGCATCCGCCGTCACGCCGCGTTGCTGGAGATAGGCCCGGGCGGCTTCCCCGGCGGCGTCATGAAGGAGGCATTGTTGCCAGCGTTTCGTGATCTGCTCGTGCAGACTGAGCAGGGCGTCCTTGACGAACCGCCGTTGCTCCGCGCCCGGTTCCTGGGAAAGCTCAAGGGGGATGCGGGCGCGTTCAGCCAGCCTTTGCACGGCCTCCATGAACCCCACCCCTTCGTATTCCCGGATCCACGTGAAAACGTCCCCGCTCTTGTTGCATCCGTAACAATGGAAGATCTGCTTGTGCGCGCTGACGTAAAAGCTGGGAGTCTTCTCTTTGTGGAACGGACAAAGCCCGCGGAAGTTGGCGCCGACGCGTTTGAGCGGAACGCTGGTCCCTATAATCTCGACCAAATCGCTGGCGGCGCGAATTTGCTCGAGGGTCGCAGGCGGGACGATTCCCGGCATGGGCGGAAATGAGGCGCGGGAAACCTACTTCCGGCGCTCCATGGCGTCGTTGATGTCCCGGTTCGCTTTTTCCTGAAAGCTGTCCCGCATCGATTTCACGTCGGAAGGCAGGGCGGGCTTGATCAACAAGAATCCCAGATGTTTTTGGATGAGAGGACCGAGAAAGGAATGTTTGAAGATGTTCTTCTGCATTTCGCCGTGACGCGAAAAAAACGCGCTCCCGTAGACATCCTTGTCCTGCTTCGCAATCGCCGCCAGTTGAGCCTCGGGGTAAAGCCGGGCGCCGAACAGGGACAGGAACACGATCAGCATGCAAAACCAGCGGATCATCCCGGAAATCATGCCAAGATAATACTCGAGCGGGCCGAAAATATCGCTGCCCAAAAGCTTTTCCCCGGTCCCTTTCTTCACCAGCACAAACAGGATTTTGACGGCCAGCAAGAGGCTCACATAACCCCAGATGTTGGCATACAACTGGGACAACCCGGCGGAGACGATAAACGTCGCGACGTGCGTATAAAAGAGCCCGGCCACTGCCACCATCGCCAGCCATTGAATGAGAATCAGCAGTTCCTCGGACATGCCGCGACGACGGCCTCGCAACAAACCGATCACGAGCAGGACGCCAACGATGAAATCGAAGAGTGTGGGGCTGTAGTTCATCCAGAATCAGTCAGTGGCCTTCTTGCGCAAGCCGATGACACTCTACAGAAAGTCTGGCTGCTGGCCAGCCGGAAAAGGAAGCGAAGAACGCTTCCCTGTCCGAGCGAGCTCGCTGCTGAAACCAGTCCCGCCAGCAGGATGGAACAGGCGCGGAATGTCTAACCCTTCGTTCAACACGCCTCGCGCCGATCGACCTCGCTCACCGGCCTCTTTGGGATGCGCTGCGCCGCTCTTTCGACGGCAAGGAAGACTTGCCTCAGATCGGTGTTTGCCGATAGAAGCGAGGGTGTGACGAATTTGGAATCAAATTCGTCGCCATGAACGCGCCCGACTCCACTCCCCTCATCCTGGTCCTTTGCACCGGCAACTCCTGCCGGAGTCACATGGCGGAGGGATTCCTGCGGGCGGCATCCCAGGGGCGATTTCGGGTTGCGAGCGCGGGCAGCAAGCCCGTCGGCTATGTGCATCCCCTCTCCATCCAAGCCATGGCGGAAGCAGGCATCGATATCGCCTCGCATCATTCCAAGCACCTCTCCGAGTTTCTGAATCAACCCGTCGAGACCGTCATCACGGTCTGTGGAAAGGCCGACCAGGCGTGCCCCGTTTTTCATGGCCAGGTGAATCGGCATCACTGGCCCTTCCCCGACCCGGCTCACGCCGAGGGGAGCGAAGAGGAGCAACTGAAAGTATTCCGCGAAGTGCGGGACGCCATCCGACTCGTCTTCGAAGCCTATGCCACGGGGCGTCTGGATGAAGCGCGGCGCCCAACCCCAATGCTGCCCCCGCTCTGAACGGGCATCGTTTTCCTGCTTCCTGAATCCGGGCCTCCCGGTCGTTCTTCTAGGGCCCCGGAGCGCGGCGGTGTCGTCCTTCAACCTGCCGCAGCACGTTGAAGAATCTGGAGTCTTCCGACCTGTCCGCGCGCTGCGGCGGGTCTCCGACCCAGCCGCGCTCTCCCAAATGAGACTTCCCCGAACTTTTTTACGCGCGTTGCGACCATGAACCTCAGCACGCGGCACTGTGTCACCATCAGGGTGGTGATTTGAGGTTCATGGGCAGAATGGCTGCGGTGCCTCCAGAGGTTGCCGGTGACCGGGTTGTCGTGGTAACGCAGACAGCCCTGTCTGCTGTATCGCAGGCTGCCCAGCCTGCGGGGCGACGAAGGGAACCAGGCGCGTGGAGAGCAGGGAAGGGCCTCGTGCTTCACCCGCCGGGCCGACGGGCCGTCGGCGATACGGCAGGCTGGGCAGCCTGCGCCACACGATAGATAACTTCGGGAGGCACGGGAAGGACTGCGGGCCACCGTCCGGGACTTGCGCCAGGTGGTGGAGCCCCTTTAACCTCACGGGGTATCCTGTCACGTCGTGAGCAAGAATATCGTCTATTTTGATTTGGAGACCCAGAAGTCGGCGGACGAAGTGGGAGGCTGGGATCGCATCCGGGACATGCGCATGAGCGTGGGCGTGACGTATTCCACGGCGCGCGGACAGTACCGGATTTACGGAGAGAAGGAAGTGGACGCGTTGATCCAGGAACTCTTGCGGGCCGACTTGGTGGTGGGTTTCAACCATCTGCGATTCGATTACGAGGTGCTGCACGGCTATTCAATTGTGGACCTGCGCCAGGCGCCCACGCTGGATTTGATGGTGGATCTGCAGCGGGTGGTGCAGCGCCGGCTTTCACTGGATTCCGTGGCCGGAGCGACGCTGGGCGTGGAGAAGACAGCTGAGGGCCTGCAAGCCATCCGATGGTATCGGGAGGGCAAGCTGTTGGAGATTGCCGAGTACTGCTGTTACGATGTGAAGATCACCCGGCTCGTGCATGAGTACGGCAGAGCTCAGCGCCAAGTCTTCTTCCACAATCGATTTGGGGCGAAGCAGTCCGCTGCGGTCGAGTGGTAGACTTCGACAAGACGCTTGAAACTGCGGGGAACCCACCGACTCGGGCGGGGTGGGTTTGGTTCTTACTTCTTGGGACCGCCCATGGAAGTGCTGGCTTTGCGAAGCCGGTTGGACAATTCGACGGCGATATTCTTCATCACCACCATCCCGAGGTGCGGCTCGCGTTGCACAAGTTCATTGAAGGCGGAACGCTGAACGACGAGCAGGATGCTTGCTTGGGAAGCCAGGGCGTGCGCATTCCGCGCCGCGCCGTCCAAGAAGGCCAACTCCCCGAAAATCTGTCCGTTCGCCAGGGTGGCGATGGCCTTGGCACCTTCTTCCAGGCAGATATCCACCTGGCCGCGCATGATGACAAAGGCTTCGTTGCCCTGGTCGCCCTTGTTAAAGATCTTCTCCCCGGGGCGGTAGAGTTTTTGGGTGAAAAGACGCGCGATTTTACGGAGCTCGCTATCCCCCAAACCCGAAAAGATGGGCAGGCCGCGCAGGAGATTAATCACCGCCACCCCGATCTTTTGATCCTGGAAATTCCGATCCACCAGGTCGGCCATTTGCCGGGCCTAGTTCGTCAGCGTGAACTGCTCGGCCGAATAGACCATGTTCAGCTTGGCCAGCTTGACCACATCGACGTGGCTTCCTTTGAGGAAGAGAAAGGCCGGCATGTAGGCGACCGGCACAAACCCGAGCTGTTCGGCGGTTTTGAGCATGCGCGGGGAGGTCATCACGACGTCCATCTCGGCAAACACCGCGCCGAGCTGTTCCTGCGAATATTTGACCACGTGGCTCAGGAGGGTGCCAATGCTCAGGTCGTCTGCGGAAAACGAGTCGAAAACGCGCACACAACGGTCGAGTTCGTCGAAGTGGTAGGCAAGCCCCGCCACGATTTGTCCGTCGCGGCTGGCAAGGACAGCGCGAAGACCCTGTTCGGATTTGATCCGCATCATGCCCTGGCCCAAGCTGCCGCCACGCGAGATTTCGACGGCCGGATTGGAGGTCATGACCTGCGTGCGCCACAACTCGAAATCGTCGTAGGTGGCGTCATTGAGCTGCAATTCAACCTTGAGCGGGCAGCCGGTGACACCATCCCGGATGGTTAAGGGATTGCTGATGCGAAGGGTCTGCAGCACCGCCGCCGCGAGCTCGCCCACTTGGGGGAGAGATTCGGAGATTTGCATCCGGTTGACGACGTCCGGACGCGGAAACCAGGGGTAATACAAAACGCTTTGCCGCGTCCGGTGGAGATGCTTCGAAGGTTGAAAGCCGGCGCAGACATAGCCCAGTTCCTCGAAAAGGATCTGCTGCGCGTTGTCGGAGGCAAGAACACGCGCTACCACGAGCTGCTGCCGTTGTTCGGCGAGCTCGTTGATTTTCAGGAGGAGATTCTGGGCGGAGCCGTCACGATAAGCTTCGGGATGGAAGAGGCAGCGCCCGAGATTGGCGACAGGGTTTTGGCTTCCGGGTTCGGCCGGAATGATGGTCGCAGAGGCGAGGACTCTTCCGGCATCGTCGGAAAGCTAGGTTTCGCCTCCGACGGCGGCATCCAGCTCTGTGGCGGCCCAAGCCGTGTCATAAACCTGCTTGTCAGGATAATCTTCCGCGAGAACCGCTTTGACGAGATCGACCCAAATGGGTGCGTCAGCGGGGGTGGCATTGCGTATCGTGGCTGGCATGCGTGGCAAATCGACAGGCGCTTCTGAAAACGAGCATGGATCAAACACAACCCCGAGACCAACTGTAATCGTGAAGCAGGAACCGCATCGGCCTTTACGGCAAAGTTTGACGGACCAGCCGTCCCAATTCACGCGGGTCCAAGGCATGCGAGTACCACCGCACGTCTCGAAGACGTCCTCGGAGGTAATCGTTCGAACCGAACCCAAGTTTAAGCGGCATTTCCGGGCTGGCGTCGAGCGGAGGCGAGCTCAACTCACCGGAGGCAGCCACCGGCTTCCCCCCCACAAACAGCCTGAGCCGGCCTCCCTCTCGAGTGGCCGCCAAGTGGTTCCAGCCCGCCGGCAGGGATCGATCATGGGTGACATTCTGGCCGGATTCGAACGACCACACTTTGCCCGAAGGCAAGGTCCCACAGAAGAGCCGGCCATGGAACTCGGCCATCGTCCAGGCCCGCCGGTATTTGACCCCAGGCGTGGCATCGAGTTGAACCATTCGCTTCCAACGATCCGGCCCGTCGCACCGATAGACCTCTGCCTGGGGCAGGGTTCCGGCGTAAAGCATGCCATTATGAACCATCATTCCCATCACTTCCAATTCCTGTCCGAGCCGGCCCCAATCTTCCCAGCGATGATCACCACCGTATCGATAAACCCGGCCTGTGCTCCAAGTGCCAACCATCAGCCGTCCGGAGTGAACCGCGAACGAGTAGGTCTGCGTGTTTTCCTTCGGGCCGACTTGGCCGCAATCGGCCCAGGATTCGCCGTCGTATCGAAACACGTGGCCCTGGTCATAGGAGGACGCGAAGAGAAACCCGTCGTAAACACACATCGCTTCCACGCGCAGATTTCCTGGGGTGGGGAGAGGCGTCCAACGCTTCTGGCCTTCGTAGCGGAAAAAACCCGCCGGACGATACAGCGAAGACGCATAAAGTGCGCCTCGATAAACCACCAGACCACCCACGGCCTCGGTCCCCGGAAGCTGGCCGCAATCTTCCCAGCTCCGACCGCCGCGATAGCGAAACACTTTTCCGCCGGAGTGGGGATTCGTCGATTCAGGAAGGGCGGAACCCGCCAGACGATAATTCGCGACACCCGCATAAAGCTGGCCATTCCACTCGGCCAGCGCAGAAACGGAGTTGCAAGGAGCTGGGCTCCCGCAATCGGCCCAGTCTGTTCCCCCGCGAAAATGGTAAACGCCGCCGCGCTCCCCCGGCCCGGGCTCACAGGTGCCGGCGTAAAGTCCTCCGTCATACGCCGCAAGCGCGAACACGAGCACCGCGTTGCCGGGACGGCCGTGATCGATCCAGGGGGCGGGCTGCTGCCCGTCATCCAGGCCGAAGTGCACTTGCCGGGCATTGCTCTGGCTTGTCGTGACTCCCGTGTGATGCGTGATGCGAAGTCCCCAACCCTTGCGGGACCTCGGATCGAACTGGCTTAGCACATCGCCAAATGCATCGTCCTGCTCTCCTTCGGGCGGAAGCCAAACCCAAACAGCGATCGTGAAATCGCGGCGTCCGATTTCGAGAGCCGGGCCGGACGGGATCTCGATCCAAGCACCCCGTCCATCAAACACGGCCAAAGAGGACCGGCCTTTTCTTTCAAACCGAACCCCATGATTGACGCCGTGATGCCCATGACCCGAGGTGTCACGGGCATCGCTTTCCAGTTTCCAATGGCCCAAGAGCGCGGGATGCAGACGCGGACCCGTCTCCGCACGGGCGAGCAGCCAGCACCACGGGAGCAGCAGCGAAAGGAGGAGTGAAACTGGGACTCGGAGGGCGGCGCCAAAATTCCCCCGCGCCGTGCCTGTCGCGGTTCTCGGACGGGTTCCAAGTCCAGCGACCTTTCCAGACAGGGCACCGGGGCTCATCGAAGATCGATGCACGCCATCTCCACCGCGTTCCGAATCAAGAGGCGTCCGTCCGCCATCGCATGCTGGTTCCAGGTCTTGCCTCGAAGGGCCTCCATGCGCAGCAGTTCGCGAGGTGCTTCCGGGGAAACTTCGATAAAAGCCACGTCCCCATTGCCACAGAGGATGATGACGTGCCGACCGGCGGCAAGAATTTGACCATAGCCATAACGCTCCCCTTTCCAGCGCCGCTCGCCGGTTTCGACGTCGACGCAAGCCAGACGATCCTCGTCGAGTCCATACAGCGTGCCATCGATGAGCACCGAGCTGGTGAACTTGTTCTTCATGGAGAGGTTTTTCCAGAGCGTGCGCGCGACCCAGGAGCCGTCGGGCTGCGTCCCGATTTCGATCATTTCGCACCCGGTGCCGTAGCTGGCGGAAAGGAACACGCGCTTGTCCCCGACCACCACGGGCTGAGCAATGTTTCGATTGCCCATTTTCACAACCCAAGAATGGGACCAGATCAACGTGCCACGCTCCGGATCGAGCCCCACCACGCGATCCTTGGTGGCGGCGAGAATCTGGGAACGCCCGGCAATCCGGGCCAACACCGGGGTGGAATAAGCGGCCTCGTCCTCAAGCGTTTGCCACAGTTTGGTGCTGCTTTGACGATGGTAAGCCACGAAGGATGACTGCCGCGGTCCCCCCGCAGCCACCACCACCGCATCGCCCACCACCAAGGGCGAGGCGGCACAACCGTAAAACGGCAACTGGGCGTGCGCGTCGAGGAGGATATTGGTGCTCCAGCGTTCCTGTCCTTGCGTCACACTAAGACACTTCAGCGTGCCAAGACCACCTAGAGCAAAGACATGTCCGTCGGCGTAAGCGGGCGTCGCGCGAGGACCCTCGCCTCCCAGAGACTCGGTGAACAATCCGTAGTAGGCATGGGCCCAGACCTGCCGGCCCGTTTCCAAATCATAAGCCGCCACCACTTCCTCCTTGCGACGCTGCTCGAGGGTGATGGCGAGTCCGTGAACCACAATGAAGGAAGCATAACCCCCTCCGACAGGCTGCTTCCACATCACCCTGGGTCGCACCTCGGCCCAATTGGTCCGCAAGGATCGTTCGCGATAGTGACCATCCCCATCAGGCCCGCGGAACGCGGTCCAGTAAGCCGCCCCGCGCGCAGACGCCCCCGCAGCATTGGTGGAGGAAGTGCCGGCGGTCTGGCCGCGGTGCCGTTCTAACGCATCATAGTCGGGCAGGGTCGGCGTTCGGGTGAACGCAGGGACATAGCCTCCTCTCCACTCGACCTTGAGCCATTCCATCCGGACTAAAGCCGCACCGATCAAAGCGGTGTAAATGAGGGACACGCCGGCGATGAAGACAGTCCCGAAAAGTTTGCCCACCATGCCAAAGCGCGATCCGGTCCAGAGCAGATAGAGTCCCCAAGGCGGAAAGAGAAACGTGCCGCGACGGAGTTGGCGCAGAGCGGCCTGGCGGGCAGGATCGGAGTTCACAACGATGCGGGAACGGGGCTTTCGAGGAAGGGGCCCAGCCCAACCTTCGAGGGTTCAAGGTTTTCCTGAGCCAGCGCGTCGAGGAGGCGGCCTTCCGTCATGATGAAACGTTCGCGTTTGTAGAGCAGATAGTCCCCTCGAACAGGTTCCGGAGTCAGGTTGATCGTGGCGAGATTGGCGCCGCATCGCAATCCTCGGCGGTAGCCTTCACCCGGTTGCGCGAGATGGAGAGCGCTGACGGCGGGAATGATCCAGTCCGGCCGGGCAAGTCTTAACAACGCCATGCTGTTTAACGTCTCGTCGATGCCGGCAGCGCTCGATCCCGCATGCGGGGTTGATTCACCAGGAATAAAGGGGCTGACACTGCAGCCGATGAGCGGCAGCTCGGAGGCAAGCGAAACCGCGGCCTCGAGCTCCCGGGAGGCGGACTCCGGATCAGGACCCGGGGAGACGAGACTCGCAAGGCCGGCGATGAATCCCGAACTCACTTTCCAGCCCGCGCCCGCCAGATAGCGAATATGGCGCAATCGCTCCGAAAGGCTGCCCGGCGCCCGTAACGCCTGGTAGTGGCCGGGGTCGGCGGACTCAAACTTCATGATGTAAATCGAGGCACCGGCCTCCCGCAAAGCCTCGTAAAGTTCCGTGTCCAGGGTGCCCAAACATACGCTGACGCCCAAGGTGCCGCTTTCCTTGAGCCAGCGAATCAGAGGCAGCGCCACTTCTCGAACCGCGATGGGATCTTCTCCCGCCTGAAGATTCACGTCGGTAATGCTGGAGGGCCGGTGATCAAGCAGCAACTCGGCGAGGTCCTCGGCCCGCGCCCTGAATCTCGGCAGGGCCTTATGATCGCGCCGCATGCCGCAATAATCGCAGTTCTCCCGGCAAAAGTTGGATATCTCTCAATCACCGCGCGAACGAACACCTTGTTGCCAAAGCGCGCACGGGTGGCCTCACGGGCCTCCTCATGCAATGCCTCCTGAGCCAAGCCGGAAGCCAGGAACTGCTCCCGGCGGGCGGAGGAGGAAGGCACATGCACACCGCGAGTTAAAGCTCCTCCTGCCATGCGGGCAACGGAATTATGAGCCCGCTTCCAGCCTCATCCCAAACACCGTCACCCCGCCACAGCGGAGACGGAAAAGCTTTTTTCTTGGTTCGCCGCCCGTCTTCAACTCTAGTCTTCGGGCATGTCGAAAACCGCACTCGGAAGGGGCCTTGGAGCGCTGTTAGGCGGCGCCCAACCCTCCAAGCCAGCCGCCCCGCCCCCGCCCTCGTCCGCCCCGGCGGCGGCCCCCGCGGAAAACACGGGCTTGGCGAAACTCAAGCTGGAATCGATTCGCCCCTGTCCCCTGCAACCGAGGAAGCATTTTTCAGAAGACTCGCTCGCGGAATTGGCGGCCTCCCTCAAAGAGAACGGCTTGATCCAGCCCCTGGTGGTCCGCCCCCGCGGCGGTTCTTACGAGTTGATTGCGGGCGAGCGTCGCTGGCGCGCCGCCCAGCAGGCGGGATTTCAGGAAGTCCCGGCCTGGATCCGCGATGCCTCGGACCGCGAGGTGCTCGAAATGGCGTTGGTGGAAAATCTGCAACGGGAAAACCTCAACCCCGTGGAAGAAGCGGCGGGGTTCGCTCAACTGCTGTCCCAGTTTCAACTGCGACAGGAAGACGTGGCCGCAAAAGTGGGCAAAAGCCGGGTCCATGTGGCCAACACCCTCCGCCTGCTTCGGTTGCCCCAGGAGGTGCTCGCGCATTTGCGGGACGGCAGAATTTCAGCGGGCCACGCGAAAGCCATCCTCGCGCTCAACTCGGCCGAGGAACAGCGCCTGGCCTGCGACAAGATCATTCGCGACGGATTGACGGTCCGAGCAGCGGAGGATCTTGCGCAACGATTGTCCGCGGGCGCCCACCCGGATTCCAGCCGGCGAAGCGGGCGAAGAGGAAACGCCGCGGGAGGAGGCAACCCACATGCCGCCCGCCTCGAGTCGCGCCTGCAGGAACGCTTCCAAACCCGCGTCCGTCTTCGCTACCGGCAGGGGAAAGGCTCCATCGAAATTCAGTTTTTCTCGGACGAGGATCTGGAGCGTGTCTTGGGTGCGGTGGGATTGAATCCCGAGTAGGTTGAATGGTTCGTCCTTCCATCATGAACACATCCCCAATCGCCAAAGCCTCGACGCGTCCCGATCCCGAAACGTTGCGAGAACGTTGCGGACGGCGGCTGTCCGAGGCTGGACCCGCCCTGAATCGCTTGAAGGTGTTCGCCGGGTTCGACGGATTCGTGGACCGGATCATCCATGTCGTGGATCAGCGCGAAAATGCGGAGCGATTCTCGCGGTTGCCGACCATCGAACGTTTCGCCTCCCGCGCGGCGGCGGCGGCCGGCAAGAGCACGAACTTCGAACTGGTCCAACAGCAGATCAAGCTCGGGGGCAACGGCCCTATCCTGGCCAACGCGCTGGCAACGTTTGGCGCCCGTTTGACGTATGTCGGCGCGCTGGGCTGGCCGTCGGCGCACCCCGTGTTCGCGCCGTTCACCGAGCGCGCCCAAGTGCACAGCGTGGCGGATCCAGGACTCACCGATGCGCTGGAGTTCGAAGACGGCAAACTCATTCTGAGCAAGTGCGATCACTTGCGCGACGTCAACTGGCCGAATCTGGAAGCCCGCTTCGGCCGCGAACGTCTCGCCGAAGCATTCGCCTCCTCCGAGCTCGTGGCGTTCGTCAATTGGACGATGCTCCCGGCCATGAGCGACATCTGGGAAACCCTCCAGCGCGAACTCATGCCCCAGTTGTCCGGACCTCCCCGCCGCCTGTTTCTGGACCTCGCGGACCCGGAAAAAAGGCGTCGGGAGGACATTCGAAGAGCCCTGGAACTCATGGTTCGATTTCGCGGGCCGTTCAACGTCACGCTGGGCCTGAACGAGAAGGAAGCGGGGGAACTCGCCAAGGTTCTGGAATTACCCCCTCGTCCGCGAACCGAGGAAGGCTTGGCGGAGCTCGCACAGGCCTTGCACGAGAAGATCGGCGTGGACACCTTGGTCATTCATCCCGTTCGTTACGCGCTGACGGCTTCGCCGAGCGGCGTGGAGGTCGTCCAGGGTCCTTTCGTGCCGAATCCCAAAATCACCACCGGTGCCGGCGACCATTTCAACGCGGGGTTCTGCCTCGGTCAAATGCTGGGGTTCAGCGACGCCGAGTCATTGCTCATGGGAGTGACGACCAGCGGCCATTATGTGCGAACGGCGCAAAGCCCGACCCACCAGGACCTGCTCGCCATGTGGAAGCAATGGCCCGGCGCAGGATCCGCTGCAGTGTCTAGACCATGAGGAATGCGATCGTGAACAACGTTGCCGGGCAGAGCGAATTTCGACCACTGTCCAAAGCCCAGCCGGCCCGCGCCTCTCGTCCCGGCTTCCATGGAGTATGATTCGACCCGTCGTTCATTACGGAGAGCCCATCCTGCGCCAAAAAGGAAAGCCTGTGGGCGAAATCACCGCGGAGGTGCGCGCCTTCGTCGCGGATCTTTTCGACACGATGTATGAAGCGAAAGGCATCGGCCTGGCCGCCCAACAGGCGGGACGCGCCTGGCAGATCTTCATCATCGACGTGCGCGGCGTCACCGACCGCCCTTCCACCATCGAGTGGGAGGGCCACCCTCCAGAAGTCGAACGATGCATGCCGCTCGTCTTTATCGATCCCAAAGTCCGCCCCCTGGGCGCCGAGGCGGCCGGTCCGGAAGGCTGCCTGAGTTTTCCGGAACTTTATGCGGACATTTCGCGTCCGGAATCCACGGAGGTGGAAGCCAGGGACTTGGATGGCAATCCATTCCGCTTCCGTTGCGGAGGGTTATTGGCCAGGGCGATTCAGCATGAGTATGATCATTTGCAGGGTGTCCTTTTCATCGATCGCATGTCGAGAAAGACGCGCGAGGAATTGAAAGCGGACATCGACGAGATTCAGGCCGAAACGAAACGCCGGATCAAAGGCGCGGGATGAACCCGGCGCGGGTTGACGCCATCAAAGCCATCCTGCCGCGCACCATGCTGGCGGACTGGGTTCGCCTCGGTTCGCGTCTGGCGCGACTGTTGAAGGACACGCGCCACACGGGTCACCACGAGGAAATGCTCGATCGACTGTGGGCGGAAGCGCTCGCCTCACGCGACCGCCGGGCACGGCGCGCAGCCACGCCGCTGACCCTCGATTATCCTGCCGATCTTCCCATCACCGCGCGCAAGGACGAGATCGTGGACGCGCTCCGCAACCATCCCGTGGTGGTCATCGCGGGAGAGACGGGTTCGGGGAAAACGACCCAGCTGCCCAAGATGTGCCTGGAGGCGGGGTTGGGAATCGAGGCCCTCGTCGGATGCACCCAGCCCAGGCGCGTGGCCGCCCTTTCCATTTCCCGGCGGCTGGCCGAGGAACTCCATGTGGAGTGGGGTCAGGAAGTCGGATGCAAAATCCGGTTTGACGATCGTTCCACCGAACGAACGCGAGTGAAACTCATGACCGACGGCATCCTGCTGGCGGAGGTGCAAAGCGATCCACAGCTCTCCCAGTACAACGCCGTGATCATCGACGAAGCTCACGAACGAAGCCTGAACATCGATTTCCTCCTCGGATGGCTGCTGCAGCTCTCGACGCAACGCCCGGACCTGAGGATCATCATCACCTCCGCCACCATCGACACGGGCGCGTTCTCTCGCGCCTTCAACAACGCCCCGGTCATCGAGGTTTCCGGACGCGCCTATCCCGTGGAAGTCAGGCACGCCCCGCCCGCGCCCGCCGAGGAGGAGGAGGATGCGCCCGAGTTGGTGGAAGCCGCGATCGCAGCCGTGCGCCAAATCCTCTCCGAATCATCCCAGGGAGACATCCTGGTCTTCATGCCAGGCGAAAGGGAAATCCGGGAAATGCAGGAGGCCCTTCAAGCCCGGCGCGAGGAGCCGTTGGAGATTGTTCCGCTCTACGCAAGGCTCAGCGCGGGGGAGCAGGAACGCGCCTTTGCACCCAGCCTCTCCCGCAAAGTCATTCTCGCCACGAATATCGCGGAAACCTCTTTGACACTGCCCGGCATCCGTTACGTGGTGGACTCGGGACTGGCACGGATCAGCCGTTACAACCCAAGAACCCGCACCCGTCGCCTGCCCATCGAACCAGTCTCCCAAAGCAGCGCCAATCAACGCCGCGGACGGGCCGGACGCGTGCAAGCCGGCGTCTGCATCCGGCTCTATTCCGAGGACGACTTCGCGGCCCGCCCCGAATTCACCCAGCCCGAAATTCAACGCTCCAATCTGGCGGAAGTCATCCTTCGGATGCGGACTTTCTCCCTGGGACGCATTGAAACGTTTCCTTTCCTCAACCCCCCCTCCCCTTCCGCGATCGACGGCGGCTATAAACTCCTTCAGGAACTCGGAGCCCTCGATGACCAACGCGAGCTGACTCCTCTGGGACGGCGCCTTGGACGCCTCCCCATCGACCCCACCCTCGGACGGATGCTGCTGCAAGCCCTCGAGGAGCGCGCCACCCGCGAGGTCCTCATCCTCGCCTGCGGACTCAGCATCCAGGATCCGCGGGAACGACCCCATGCTCAAAAAGAGGCGGCGGAAGCAGCCCACCGCCGCTGGACGGACGCTCGATCCGATTTCATGTCGTTCCTGGTTCTCTGGGAAAAGATAGACGAGGCTTGGAAGGGCTTTCGTTCCCAGAGGGAGCGGCGCAAGTTTTGCAAAGCTCACTTTATCTCCTACACGCGCGTGGTCGAGTGGCGCGATTTGCATCAACAACTGCTCGAAATCCTGCGCGACCAGGAACCTTGGAACGAAAACGAGGCCAGGGCGGAACACGAAGCGGTGCATCGATGCGTGCTCGCCGGATTTGCGGGCCAGGTCGCCCGGCGACTCGACAAAAATCGCTATCAAACCGCAGCGGGCAAAGAGGCGATCCTTTTTCCAGGATCCGCGCTCTATGATCGCACTTTGGCACTCAGCGGTCCGGCGAGGGGACACGGCCAGCCCGCCACCCGCACCAAATCACGGCAGCCGGAGTGGATCGTGGCCGGGGAAATGGTGGAAACGTCCCAGCTCTTCCTTCGCAGTGCCGGAGCCATCGATCCAAACTGGATCATGGCGGTGGCTCCCCACTTGTGTCGCTCGGAATACGTCAATCCACATTGGAGTCCCGAGGCGGGCAAAGTCCTGGCGGAGCAAGTCGTGAGGTTGAACGGCTTGGAGCTTTTCCGAAGGAAAGCCGCTTACGAAAACATCGCTCCGGAAAAGGCACGCGATCTGTTCGTCCGTCATGCCCTGGTCGAGGAGCAGTGGGAAAGCCCGTCGTCCCGGCAGGCGCGCGGATCTCTGGTCGCCCGCCGAAATCCGACGCAACACCAACTCCTCGAGGCTTCGGAGGAAGCCGATCCGGCGCCCCGATCCGGGCCACCCTTTCTCGAACACAACCGGTCGATCCGGCACAGAATCGAAACCTGGCAAACACGGGTGCGGCGACACGATCTGGGCGACCTGGACGAAGCCCTGTTCCAATTCTACCGCAGCAGGCTGCCGGTCCTGTCCTCGCGGCACGCTCTCTTGAAATGGCTGCGCGAAGAGGGACGCGGCTCGATTCTTCAAGCAACCGTTGAAGATGTCGCGGGTGACCTGGCTTTGGATTTTGACACGGAAGCCTTCCCGGACGAAGTGAGCCTCGCGGGAGAAATGCTGCGAGCATCCTATGCTTACGCCCCCGGAGAAGCCCACGACGGGGCCACGCTGTCCGTGCCCTTCAGCCTCGCGTCCGCTTTGAGCGGCTCCCAACTGAGTTGGGCCATTCCCGGACAGCGCCGGGAGATCGCCATGGAATACCTGCGCGCCTTGCCCAAGGCTCTCCGCAAAGAATTGATGCCCCTGGCGGCCAAAGCGGAAGCCATCGCCTCGGAACTTCAGCCCTCGAAGGGCACGCTCGCCGCCGAACTTGCCCAATTCCTGTGGAAGCGATTCGGAGTCCGCGTCGCTCCCGAGGCCTGGGACGCGGAAGCCATTCCACCGCATTTGCGCCCCCGCGTCGAGGTGGTTGATGCGTCGGGCAAAGTGCTGGGGGCGGGGCGGGTGTGGGAGACTCTCCAAACCGCTGCCTCACGCGAGACGGTCGCTTCCGGCGGCGAAGGCCGGATAGACCATGATCCCTGGCCGCAAGCGGTGGCTCGCTGGGAACGGCACGATTTGAAGGCCTGGACCGTCGGCGACTTGCCCGAAGTCATGGAAATCGGAATCGCGCACGGACGCGCGTTGAAGGCATGGCCTGGATTCGAGTGGGAACAAGGTGTGCTCTCGTTGCGCATGTTCCGCTCCGCCGACTTGGCTCGCGCCTCCACGGAACGAGCGCTGCCTTCCATGATGGAGCGCGAACTCCAAAAGGATCTGGCGTGGTCGCGTCAGGATCTGCGGGCGTTGGAGCCTTCACGTCACTTCCTGGCGGGATGGATTTCCATGGATCAACTGCAGGAAGACGCATGGGATTGGCTGAAACGCCTGGTGACCTCGGGCCGTTCCCTGCCGGCGCTGCGCCAGCGGGCCTTCATCGAACTGGCCGCGGCGGCGCGGGCGCAATTACGCACGGAGACGTCGGGTTTGCCGCGTCGGATCAACGAGATTTTGCGAGCTCGGTCGGAGACGCTGGCCGTCCTGAGGCGCGTGGCCGGGGCGCGCGAAGACCCGGGCCGGCCCAAACGCGTGTTGCGCGACTTCTCGCAATTGGAGTCCCCCAGGTCAGCCGTGGAAACCCGCCATCCTTTGCGTGGTGACCTCGATTCCCTGGTGCCCGGCGACTTCCTGCGGCATTATTCGCGGGAGGAACTGGATCATCTGCCTCGCTATGTAAAGGCCCTGCAAGTCAGGGCCGAACGCGCGGCCTTGAACCCCGCCAAGGACGCCGAGCGTGCCCTTCTGGTTGAACCCTGGGAAAGACTGCTGACGCGAGTGGCTTTGGAGGCCACCGGGAATCCCAGCCGGCGCATCCCGGTGGAAACTTTCCGCCGACTGATCTTCGAGTATCGAGTTTCCGTTTTTGCGCAAGAATTGGGAACGTCCATTCCGGTCTCGCCCAAACGGCTGCACGAGGCGCACTTGCACCTATTTCAACCTTGACTCCGAGGACGGCCTGTTGAGCAAATGAGGGCACGATGAGCCTCTCCGAACCGGCGGCGCTATTGGAATATCTCCCAGCCCCGGCGTTCCTGACTGACCCCACCGGACGCGTGTCTTCCATCAATGCCCAGGCCCGCAGGGCCTTGCCCTGGCTCGGCGCGGAGGTCGTGGGACAATGGCTGACGGCCCTGGCGGCACCCGAAGACTTTCGAACCATCGAGCGCTACTTGCAGGAATGGGCGGATTCAAATCGAGCGACCGGCCTTCCGATCCCACCCGCCCGGACGGTGACCCTGCGGACCGTTCGTTTCGATCCCAACCCCATCTGAAGTGATCGCGGCGAGCTCACGGGCCACCTCTGGCGCTGCTCCCCTTCCGTGGGCCAGCAAGGGAGGGAACAATTGGAGGTCATGGTGGATTCCATCAACGACGCCATCATTTCCATCGACGAGGAATTTCGCATCGCCTTTCTCAATCGCTCGGCGGAGGTCACCTTCGGCTGCTCGGCCAAGACCGCGATCGGACTTCATATCGATCTCTTCCCCACGCTCGCCACGGCCCTGAAGCAGATCAATCTCGGCGTGCTGGATCGAAATCCGGCCGTGTTCGAAAACGCCCATCAAATCGAGGGACATCGCTCGAATGGTGAATCGTTCCCCATGGAAGCCACGCTCTCGAGCTCCTTGATCGGAGGGCGGCGTTTTTACGCGGCGGTGGTTCGCGACATCTCCGCCCAAATGCAGATGGAGCAGGCGCTCTATCAATCCCAGAAAAATCAAGCCGTCGGCACTCTGGCGGGAGGCGTGGCCCACGATTTCAACAACATCCTGACCGCAGTGCTCTCCCAACTGGACTGCCTGGTCTGGGCCCCCCACCTGCCCGAAGACCTCAAGGAAAACGCCATCCTCGCTCAAAACAGCGCCCGCCGCAGGGCGGAGCTCGTCAGCAAGCTGCTGACGTTCAGCCGCCACTCCGAGATCAAGTTGTCCCTCCTCAATCTCAACAAGATCGTCGAGGAAGTACTCGATATGCTGCGGCGAACCATCGCGCCCCACATCCAGATCCAGCACTACACGGACGGATCCGAGGATTGGCAGGTGCATGGAGACTCCACTCAATTGATGCAGGTCATCATGAACCTGTGCCTCAATGCGCGGGACGCCATGACCCAAGGCGGCGTGCTCACCGTCCGGGTGCGCCGCGTGAACTTCAGTCCCGAAGAGGCCAAGGAACCCCGCCGTTCGGGTTCCTTCGTTCAGTTGTCCATCCGCGACACAGGCCAGGGCATGAGTCCGGATGTGCTGGCGCGGCTGGGCGAACCCTACTTCACCACCAAGGAAGTCGGTAAAGGCACCGGCCTCGGCCTCTCCATTTGCTACAGCGTGGCCGCCGAACATAAAGGATGGATCGAAGTGGAGAGCGCGCCGGGTGAAGGCGCTGAGTTCCACGTCTTCTTCCCAATCGGCGCCGAGAAGTCGGATGCGGAAACCGAAGACCTGGGCGACATCGAATCCCTGAGCGAAAAGGCCCTGGAAGGCCGGGAGCGCATCCTGGTCGTGGACGACGATGAGGTCATCCGGTTGGTAGTTCGGGCGGTCCTGTCCTATCGAGGATACACCGTCAGCGAAGCGGCCAATGGCGAGGAGGCACTGGTCGCGTTCTTCCGCGCACCAGAGGAGTTCGACCTGCTGTTGCTCGACCTCCATATGCCGAAAACAAGCGGCTGGGATGTGCTCAAGAAGATCTGCGAACACGGTTCGCCGGTCCGCGTCATCATCATGAGCGGCGGCGCCACCGAAGCGGATTACAAGCGGGCCAAGGAATTAGGCGCCGCCATGTTCATGCGCAAACCATTCGAAAACCGGCAGCTCACACGCATGGTTCGACGCGTGCTCGATTCCAATCTGCAAGGAGTTCGCTCCCTCCGGGACTGACCCCAGTCGCCCATCCGCCGCCGGGACAAAGCCGTTAAGGCGTGGCGGCGGGGGCCGGACCGCGGGCCTCTTGCAATCGAAAATCGACCTTCCGAATCGTCGCTTCCAGCCAAAGGTCTCGATTCACCACCCGCTCCCCGACGTAGCCTTGCTGCAAGGCTTGGCGGCACATCGAAATCGCGTCGTCGAATCTCCCCAGTTGAAGGAGTGACTCGATCGCGCGCTGAAGCACGCGCGGCGGCGCCTTGGGGTCCAGTTTGAACTGGATGAGGCCAAACTTGGACTCGTCCGGATTGAACGCGTCCGCCGCCCATTGCAAGCAGGCGGCGTCATCCGATCGATCCCATGCGATTTCGGCCAGATACAGCCGGTAGACGCGCTGATTGGCGGGATCGAGACGGATCAGTTTCTCCAGCGTCTCCCGCAACACTTGGGCGTCGGGAACACGGAAGATGGTGCGCTCGTCCCGATAGGTCTGCATCATGTTCATCACAAGTTGCCGGTAGGGGAGAAGATCTTTCTTGGCGAACGACTCCAAACGGGCGAGGTCTTTCTCAAAACGCAACGCAAACACTTCATGCGGCAGCGGAGGCGAAACCACCCGCGTCAGCAAAGCCAGGGGTTCGATCGAGTTCGGATCCTGCTCCCGCCAACGCAGGAACAACGAGCGCAGCAACCGGCCCGGAGCGATCGCGTTCGGAAGATGATAATCGACGAACGACCAGTAGTCGTCCTCCGTCAACGAACGCTCCCGAAGGTAACGCCCAAGCAACGTCGATGACCGCGGATTGTAATTCTCGTTGAACACCTGCCACAGGTCCGAACTGGTGCGAACGAAAAAGGCCCGCTGCGCCAGAAACTCAAGGACAGGATACAAATCCGTGTGCATCTCCGCGTCGGGTGGCGCGACGAACCGGCCCCATCCCGACGAAATCAATTGATGCGACAGAAAGACAGGCAGGCTGTTGACCTCAATGCGTTTCAAGTCCGCCTTCACGTCGGCATGTTGAAATCGAGCTTCCATGCCCGCGAGGTCCGGTTCCAGAGGAAGCAGCGAGCCCGTCACCAGCAAATCTCCCTGCCATCCTTGCCAGACACTCAGATGGGGAAACACCGAGCCGAACGTGTGCAGCATCAAGGCAAAGGTGCGGTCGTTCGACTCGTAAGCCTGAACCCACTGAACCATCACGCCCCCGGGCGACAGACGGGAAGCGCACTGCTCATAAAACTCCCGGCTGAACACGGCGGCCACCCCCGCCATCCATGGGTTGGACGGTTCGCTCACAATCACGTCGTACTTGCTCTCACTGGCCAGCAGGAACGATTTGGCATCCTCGATGACGACCCGCACCTTCGGATGGTTCTCCAGCACCCGGTGATTGTAGGGACCAAACAACCGCGCGCCCTCCACAACCTCGGGTGAAATCTCCACCAGATCGATGTGACGGATGGAAGGATGGACCGCCACCGCCCCGCACGTCACACCACAACCCAGGCCCACAATCAGGGCATTCGTCGCCGACGGCTTGAGCATCATCGGCACGTGCCCGGACATGACCTGGGTCTTCATGTCCTCCGCGGTGCTGGCATCCGTCTTGCCGTTCACCTTCAAAAAAAGATTGGTCTTGCCGGAACCGTAGGTCGGCACCACGCAGACGGAGGAACCGGCCCCGTCCTTGTAGTAAGCAAACTCTCCCGACCGCAGATAGCTGCGGTACGCCGCAAGATCATTCGGCATGTTCGTCAACCGCCAGAAGCCCGCGCTGAAGGCCTGTTTCCACGTGGGCTGAAAAACGTTGCCCGCCGTCCACACCCAAACCACCCCGGCCAGTCCCACCCCGGCCATGACGCCAATGCGGGACACCTGCGTGCTCCGCAGCAACACGGCCAATCCGATGCCGGCATTCAACAGAATCCCCAAGGCCAGCGTACGCGCCATGCCCAGCTGGGGCATCAGCCAAAGTCCCGTCAGCGCCGCGCCCAGCACCGTTCCCGCGGTGTTCACCGCAAAGACACGCCCTACCGAACCGCCCGCGTGCCTCAGCTCGGACGTGGAAATGCGGCTGACCAGGGGCAGGGTCATGCCCAGGCAGGTGGTGGGAACAAACATCACCAGGAAGCACAGGCCGAGCTGCAACAAGGCGTAAAACGGATAGTTCGCATCCGTCCGATCCAGCAGGCCCGCCATTTTGCCAAATACGAAGGGCAGGTACTCGTAAAAAAACATCGACAAAAACAAGGTGCCCGCCAGGGCGATCTCCGCCCAGCCGAAGGCGTTCAAGTCGTCCTTCAAGTTCTTCCATCGATAAATAATCACCGCTCCCACCGTGATGCCCGAAATGAAGGTGATCAGCATCAGGGAAAACGCATGCGTGCTTGATCCCAGGGCTAACGCCAGAAGCCGCGTCCAGACCACCTCATACAGCATCGCCACAAATCCGGAAATGCCGATGGCAGCCAGAGCCAGCCGTGCATGAGAGGATACCGGAGCCTCGGCGGAAGGCCCCCCGGCGTTGGGGGAAGCCGGCTCCGCGATTTCATCCGCCAGCTGGTTTTCACGAAGCTGATAACTCAAATACAGCGCCACCGCCCCGGGCGCCACGTTGCAAAACGCCGCCACATAAAGCGACGCCTCCAATCCGATGCCAGGGATCAAAATGAAATCCGCCAGCACGCAACCGGCAATCGCCCCGGCGCTGTTCACGGCGTAAAGCATCGCCACTTTCTCACGCAACTCGGCGAGCGCACGCGTGGCAAACCGGGCCAGGGCCGGAAAGGTCGCTCCCATCAAAACGGTCGGCACCAGAATCGTCAGCAAACTGAAGGCGAATTTCAGGGCCAGCACTCCGCTCCCCCCGGCTCCCGTGCTCCTCAAGACCGCCACATATCCGTCATGGCAGAATTGGTAATAATGAGGAAACAAGACCGCGTAGAGCCCGATGCCAAGCTCCAAATATCCGTAGAGCGCCAGGGGTCTCCTGGTGCGGTCCGCAAAGTGCCCGAGCCACGCGTTGCCCAATGCCAGCCCGCCCATGAACGAAACCAGCACCGCCACCACCGCGTAGCTGGTGTGCCCCAAAAACAAGCCGAGATAACGAGCCCAGACGGTCTGGTAAATGAGCCCCGCCGCCCCGGAAACCAGAAAACAAACAACGACCGTGCCGAAAAGAGCGGGAGAACGGGAATTCACAAGCATTCAAGCTACGGGGTTCATCGATTGGCCGAGCCCAAGCCGGCGCTTTCGACCAGCACCGCCGCGGCCCGGCGCACAGCGGCGTCCAGAGGTGGAGAGAGCCCGGGAGGAGCATTCGCCGCGAAGCCCCGGCTCAAAGCCAAATGGCCAAGCTCTTTGGCCAAATCGAGCCGCTTCAACGCCAGCGAAGAATCAATCATCCGCCGCAACACGGCATGGGGCGCCTCGGCGTCGTGGGCAAACAACGGCGCCCCCGCCGTCGCCAGGGCGGAGGCAAAGACTTCCGACCCCAAACGCAAACATTGCTCGTCGTCTCCCCGATCCCAGGCGAGCTCCGCCAGATGCAACGTGTAAACCGCGCGATATTGCGAATCTTTGACCCTCAATTCCTCCGTGAGCCGCGCAATCGGTTCGGAATCGGGCACGTGAAACACCGAACGCCACGACCGGTACGTTTCCATGAGCAGTCGCTGCCGGTAACGCGCAACCTTGATCGACTCCTCTGTCCTCGGCCTGGCTCCCGCAGGGGCACCGGTCGTATCCAGCCGGAGCGCGGCCAACTCCGCCAAATTGCCAAACGCATAGAGCTCCAACTCCTGCTCCACAGGCCGGGCCAAGCCAGGCGCCTTCTTGCGCCACTCTTGAATCATGCTCCGCATCAACTTGGGAGCCCCACTCCCCGGACGCGAAAAGAAATCGGAGACCGCCTCGTAATCGGACGCGGCCATCGGATGCTGTTCCAAATACCGTCGCAACAAGCTGCCCGAGCGCGCTTCCATGGCATGATCGTGTTCGCGATGTTTTGAAACCACCCCTTGCACAAAAAAGGCCTTCTGCGCCGCATACTCAAGGGTGGGATAATAATCGCTATGCACCACCGATCCCGCCGGAGGCAAATGCCCGCCGACCTGGGAATCCACCACCTCATGCCAGAAAAACACGGCAGGATGTTTGATGCCAATGCGCTCCAGATCGGTCCGGACCCGCGCACTCTTCATCCGCTCCACCGCGGCCGCGAGACTCGGACGCAGCGGCTCAACCGAGCCGACCAAAATCATGTCCGAAGGGGATCCATGCCACAGACTGATGTGCGGAAAGGAAGTGCCAAACGTGCTCAGCACCATGTCGAACAACTCGTTGTTCGATTCGTAAAGCTGGATCCATTGCACCATCAAGCCTCCCGGTTTCAACCGCTTGCGACAGGCCTCGTAATACTCGCGGCTGAACACATTCGCCACCCCCGCCATCCAGGGATTCGACGGTTCGCTGATGATGATGTCGTATCGATTGGTCCCGAGCTGCAGAAACGTCTTGGCGTCCTCCACCCAAACCTTCACCCGCGAGTCGTCCAACGCCTTGTGGCTGAAATCGTGAAACAACCGCGCTCCGTCCACCACCTCGGGCGAGATCTCCACGACGTCCATGTGTCGCAGGGAATCATGCTGATTGACGGCACCAATGGTCATCCCGCTCCCAATGCCCACCACCAGGACCTCCTGAGACTCAGGCCTCAGGAGCATGGGAATATGGCCGGAGAGCAACTGCGTCGGCACATCCCCTTTGGTCCCGGCATCGCTCTTCCCATTGACCTTGAGCACCAGGTTCTCGGTCGCCGGCCGACCATCCCGGGCGGGCTCGGGAATCCCGAACACCACCACCGTCCCGCTCGCGCCATCGCGGTGATACTTGATCTGCGGAATCTTGGCGACGCGATTGAAGGCTTCCCATGTGCGGGGAGGGTTCGGCATGCGCCAGAGCTCAGCGTGAAAAGACCGCACCCAGCGCTCACCGAAAAGAAACCCACAAAGGAGGATGAACAAAACCCCTCCCCCAGCCAGCGCCGGACCGAATCCTCGCCGGTCAGCCCATGCACCCCGGCCCACGACTTTCAACGCGATGGCAAAATTGAGCGCGATCCCAAACGCGAAAGTCCGGGGCAAACCCAAGAGGGGCATCAAGGCCAATCCCGTCAGCCCCGCGCCCAACACCGTCCCCAGCGTGTTCACCGCGAAGACACGGCCAATCGAGCGACCCGTCTTGGAAAGCTCGCTGGTCGCAATCCGGCTCACCAGCGGAATGGTCATCCCCAAACAGGTGGTCGGCACCAACATCACCAGAAAACAAACCCCGGTCTGAACCAGGGTGTAGAAAGGATACCCGTCAGGTGTGCGCGCCAGCACCGACGCGGCACGGATGAAGAGATACGGCAGGTACTCGTAGAAAAACAGCGAAACGGTCAGGGTCGCGGCCAAAGCCAGCTCCGCCCATCCGAAAGCCGTGAGCGTGCTCTTGAACCTCCAGCGAACCACCAGCCCCGACCCCAGCGTGATGCCGGTAATAAACGTCGTCAACATGACCGCGAAGGCGTGCGTGCTCGACCCCAGAGCCAATCCCAACAAACGTGTCCAGGCCACTTCGTACAACATCGCCACAAATCCAGAGACGCCAATGCCCCAAAGCGCCAGACGCACCTCGGACGGACTGAACTCCTCTGCGTGCGCCTCCACCGCGGGTGCGAAGGCCCCGCCTTTTCCCGCTCCCCCCTCCTGCTCCAGGCTCTTGCTCACGAACAAACAGACCAGCCCGGCCAGCAAATTCAGCGCGGCACCCGCATACACTGTCATTTCCAGGCCGATCGACGGCAAAAGCCAAAAGTCCGCCACCAAACAACCCGCCACGGCTCCGGCGCTGTTGATGCAATACAACCAGGCTACCCTCGACCTCAACTCCCCCAACGAACGCGTTACGAATCGAGTCAGGGCCGGCAGGGTGGCGCCCATCAGGACGGTGGGCAGAAAGATCGTCACCAAACTGAAGAGGAACTTCATGCCCAGCAGCATGGCTCCTCCCGCACTCACACCCCTCGCCGCCCCCAAGAATCCATCGCGACAGACCTCGAAATAAGTCGGGAAAATCAGCGCGTAAATGCCAATGCCAACCTCCAGCCATCCGTAAAAGGCCAGCGGCCGGCGCGCTCGATCCGCCACCGCTCCCAGCCAGGCATTGCCCAGGGCAAGCCCCCCCATGAACGCCACCAGGACCGCCACCACCGCGTAACTGGTGTGTCCGAGAAAAAGCGAGAGATACCGCGTCCAAACGACTTGGTAGGAAAGCCCCGCAATGCCGGAGCCAAAAAAGCATCCGGCCAGAAGCCAATAAGTCAACCGCGACTGCCAGTTCATGATGGTTTGTGCCGGACTTTCCCTTGCGCCGATTCCCCAGCAGCAACAACCGCCGTTCCGAGTTGCCCGTTTCGTTCGTAGCCAGGCGCTCGGATCGAGGTGGGGCGATCAATCGCGGCCTAATGGAGGACTTTGGGCTGCGCCGCCTCCCACTGCTTGATCGATACTTTCCTCATCTCCTGAGCCAGGAAGAAGGTGCCCTTCTTGTTCCCCACCACGATATCAGGCAGTCCGTCCCCATTGGCATCCCGAACCACGACCTGCGTGCCCACACCACAATCGTCATCAATCAAATAGGGAATGAAATCCACCCCCGTCTTCTTGTTTCTCGATAACTTGAACCAATACAACACCGCAGGCGCGTTGGGCTCAGGATCGCCCGTGCGTCCATGCGCCCAGAATCGCTTCCCGGTCACAATGTCCAACAATCCATCGCGATCGACGTCCACCAAGTCGATGGCGTGCAATTGGGAGAACTGAACTCCATATCGATTCTCGCGAGGCTCTTTGTTCATGAAGATATGCTCCTTAAACTGAATCTCCGCCCCCGTTCTCACTTGCTGGTACCACGCCAGCCCGTATCCATGCCCCGCCAGACTCGTAATCACATCATTCCACCCGTCTCCATCCACGTCATAAGCATACATCTGGGCGCCACCCGTTCCGAAAGCCTGCTTGTGAAAAAGCCAGACCGGATTTCCCTCCAGGCTGGGCGGTTGTTCCCACCAGCCGTTTTTCTCGATCAAATCCTTCCGCCCATCGCCGTTCACATCCCCCACACCCATGCCATGGGTGAACTTATGGTAATTGTTGTTGGGTGAAATCGGACGCCACGACCACGTCTTGCTCGGATCACTCCAATCGGGCTCAGCATACCCATACGCTCCCTTGGAACTGCACACGATCTCAGGACGCCCGTCCCCCGTGATGTCGGTGAACGTGGGGGACTCGTTATCCGTCACAGCAAGCACCACATGCTTCTTCCAATGTCCGCGCGCTCCACGCGGATTCTCATACCAACTCGAAGCCTCGCCCGGAAAACCTAGAATGAGGATATCCGTCCAACCGTCCTGGTTGAAATCGTAAGTGAATGCGAAGAAATTATCCGAATAAGCGTTGTTCGACCCCAGCGCCCCCTCAAAACCCGAGATGGTTTCCTCCGCCCCGCTCGCCCCCTTCTTCTTGAAACTCCTCGTCGCGGGGTAGAATTCGTGCCATCTCTGAAAATTCGGCCCCTCATACCAATAGGGTCCGCTCACCAAATCCATTTTGCCGTCCCGGTTAAAATCACCGAAACTCGCGCCTTCACACCAGAATTTGTCGGACAATTGCGTCTTCTTAAAGCTGTGAACCGTGAATGGAGCGGCCACGGTCGCTCCGCACAAGGACACGATCCATCCGATGCAAACCAGGGATTTCATGGCCCAGTTCTAGGCAGCCTCCCACCGGGGGTCAAGGCATTCAGACACCAACTCCAAGGAGAAACCTGCCAGGACTCCACATGAACACCTCCGGCAAAAAATCCCGCCATCAGAACATACCTTGGACACGAGTGTCCCATTCTTGGACATCCTCTTCGGTGGGATGAGGCTTCGTGAGCCTAAAAACCGGGGATTTGCATGGATTTCGGCTGCTTTTTCGCTCCACCCCTCGGCTGGCACGACCGATGCTTAACGTGAAGTATGACAACCATCGTCTTGGTGCTAGCCACGATCTGGGCGGGGGGAGCGATCCTGTTCTTCGCCGCACTCGGCTTGGCCGCCAAGAGACCGATGCCAATGCCTGAGACGGGCGATTTCATCGAACCCGCCGCTGCAAGCGCGGATTCCAACGGAGCCTTCGCGGCACACGCTCCCGCACCGTCGTCTCATCCGCTCATAGCCACGGCCTCCCGCTGTTAAGCCGGCCAAATGGATTTCCCTGAAAAGCCGGATGAACGTCGGCTCTTCAGAAACATTTTCTGGTTTGGTTAAGGGAGTTCGGATCGAAGCGCCATCCGCTATTGCGACTGACTTTCCGCACCGTCGCGCTCCAAACACGCCGGAGCGCGGCCGTGTCGCAGACCAGCCGCAGCAATGCCAGAACATCAAGACGCACCAGGTTCCCCCAGCCACCCCGCATTGGCGTAACCCCTAAAACGGCCATTGCCCTTCATGAACCTTGGCAAGGTCCTGGCGATGATCACCAGGCCCATCAAGGGTCGGCCCCGGGATAAGAACGCGAAGTTTGCGCGCCATGCCCGGAGAGTCGCCTGCGCCGCTCACCTTTGTTCCGAACCGCTCCCCTGACGCTCCTCCCCACATCCCAGCCTGGCACCACAATCGGAGCAAAACTTCGCTCGATCTTCGGCGAGAAATCCGCAACGCCCGCAGCAATGGCCTCCACCCTTCGTCCTCCGGTGAATGATCAGGTTCCGAATGTAGGGAATCCACGTGAAACCGTAGGCGAAGATGAAAACCGAGTCGCGCTGATAAACAAGGGCATACGCCAGCAAGCAAAGCGAGCCGATCAAACTCAGCCACCAGAATGCCTGCGGCACCACCACTCTTCCCTTCCTTTCCGTGGCATACCACTGCACAAAAAACCGCGCGGAAAAAACGGCGTTGCCCACCCAGCCCAGCACCTTCCATGGATGCCATTCGATGCCGAGAAACTTTCCGTCAAACCAAAGCCAGTCCATGTCGTCGCTCCCTAAGTCCTGTTCCCACTCCCACCCTCCCAGCCCGCCAACCCACACTCTCGCAACAACACCACCAGGCGATCGACATCTTCACGCCGGTGAGCCGCTGAAAAGCTGACCCGCAGCCTCGCCTTCCCCCGCGCGACTGCAGGATAACGAATCGCCGGAACCCACACGCCCCGCCCCCAAAGTTCTTGAAACGCCGACATCGCACGCGCTTCCGACCCCAGGATCAGGGGCCACACCGGACTGGCTTCACCGGGGCGCGGTTTTCCCGTCTCCCTTTCGAAAAGCCGAATGCGATCTCTCAAGGCTTCACGCAAAGCATCGCCCTCGGCGGACCGGACAATCCGCAAAGCTTCCAGCGCCGCAGCACAAGCGGAGGGTGCGGGGGCAGTGGAAAAGATAAAGGTTCGGGCCTGATTGATCAAATACTCCACCAATCGAGATGAACCGGCGACGAATCCTCCCGAGCTACCCAAGGCCTTGCCCAAAGTGCCCATCTGAATGGGAATACGTCCGCCTAACCCCAAAGCCTGCACCAACCCCGACCCGCCTTTCCCCATCACGCCGCCGGCATGCGCCTCATCGACCATCAACCAAGCGCCATAGCGCTCCGCCAGATCCGTCATCTCCCTCAGCGGCGCGACATCGCCATCCATGGAGAACAACGATTCCGTGACCACCATTAAATTTCCCTCCTCACCATCCGGACCCTTTCCCCGTTCCGAAATCCAGCTCCGTGCCCACGACAGCTTCGCCTCCAGATCCGCCAAATCATTGTGGCTGAACACGCGCAATTGCGCCCGGCTCAAGCGAGCTCCGTCAATCAAACTGGCGTGAGCCAACCGGTCCACCAACACCACGTCCCCCATCCCCAGAAGCGCGCCAAGCGTCCCCAAGGCAGCAGCCATGCCGGATCCAAAGACCAACGCGTCCTCCGCTTCTTTCCACTCCGCCAACGCTCGTTCCAATTCAACATGCACAGGCAATGTTCCGCAGATCAGCCGGGAAGCACCTGAGCCCACGCCATAGCGTTCGGAGGCTCGAGCCGACGCTTGCCCTAACCGCGGATCCCCGGCCAGCCCCAGATAATCGTTCGAGGCGAAGCAAAGGGTCTCCTCGCCCTCCACTCGCACTTGGCGTCCAATCGGAAAATCATGCGGACGCAACTTCCGCTTCAGTTGCGACGCTTCTAACCTGTCCAATCGCCGCTGCAAGAAAGGGTCGAGCGAATTCATCCTGCTCCCTCCTCGCGCCAGTGCCAACGTCCGCCGACCATCGTTCCGAAAACATCACCTCGATGATGGACCAAACTCTCCGCGGCCTCGGCCGGTTTCCCACGAAACGGAATCACCGCCGAATCGGCGTTGGATCCCCTGTGCAACGAACCCAATCGGCCCATGAAACCCAGGACCTCCGCCGGACGTTCCCAAACCATCCTCAACAGTTCAGCGGGATCTCCAACCGGCCCACCGCCTCGCATGACGCGTAATTCTTCCAGGAGATTCAGATTCACGCATTCGCCCGCCCTGATGCGAACACTGGCCAAGCTGTCCGTCCCCACCACCACGCGAACACCCGCGTTCCGTAGTCGCTCCAGCGGGAAAGGATCATGTCTGAAATACGCGTGACTGCGAGGGCAGTGCACGACCGTCACCCCTCGCAAGGCCAGGAGTTCATCGTCGCTTGGACCCAAATAATTCGCGTGGGCAACCCACGTGGCGGGACTCAACGCACCGAGTTGATCGGCCCGTCTGACCGGACTGGCCGGGACTTCCCTTGCGATCCTCCTCCGCTCGCCCAGCCAAGCATGGAGGGGACCCCGCTGTTCGGCGAACATCTCGAATTCCTCCCGGGACTCCGCGACATGCAGAGAAAGCGGCCAAGCATTGAAACGTGCCGCCCCCGCCGCCTCCAGCATGACGTCGGAGCTCGTGGAATAGAGCGCGTGCGGCGCAAGCCCCGGAAAAACATTCAGAGCGCCTCCGACCGCGGCGAACCGCCCTTTCCATTCTTCCACCGCCGCGCGCACCATGCCGGACGCCTCCTCGCTCTCCCCGTATCCCAGCACTTCCAGGCAACTGAGCACGCGGATCGGTGTGCCGTGCCACACTTCCGGTGTCAGGGCCGGAACCGATTCCATATCGACCACGGTAGTCACGCCCGCGCGAAGAAGCATCTCCGCTCCCCGCCGCCAGGCCTCCCCATAAGCTTGGAACGAAGTCTCCGACTTCAAGCGAACGATGCTTTTAATCCAACCGGTGAAGGATTCGGGCGGAGCGAGTTTCCCAGCAAATCCGGTGTAATCCAGGTGGCAATGGCTGTTGATGAATCCCGGGAACAGCAGCACCTCGCCCAAATCCTCAACTTGGCCCTTCCTCCCCCAGGGCCTCGCGAGGTCAGCCCAGCGCCCCGCCTCCATCACCCGCCCTTCGAGGATCACCACCGCGCCGTCCTCAATGACTTCCCCGGCGGAAAGCATGAGGCACCTCGATCGAAGTGCCCGCGCCCTGGGGGGCGGAACTGGCCCCGCCTCGTCCCTCGAAGACTTTCCGGGATTGATCAATTCATTTTCGAGGCAAAGCTTGCAACGCGGACGCGCGGGGTGCTTGAAGCGATCCTCTCGCCGGACCCGAGCCGCGCTATTCCGCCGCGGCCTCCTGCCTCCTCCGTTTGGACTTGGAGGCTTCCGAATGACGGCGCGCTTTGAGCTTGGAATGCCGCTTGCGCAATTGTTGCTCGATTTTTTTCGTGACGCGATCGATCGCGGCGTAAAGATCACTCTCGCGGTCCTCGGCAAACAGATCCGGGCCGCTCACCCCGAGCCTCATGGAGCATCCAAAAGCCCGCTCGGGCGTGCGCGTATGATCGTGTTCCAAAGTGACCCGGACCTCCACGGCTCGCTGGTCCAAATGCTCCAGTTTGTCGATGCGCGTCAGCACGTGATCCTCGATGGCTTTGGTCAAGGTCACATTGTGCGTCGAAAGAATGAATTTCATAAGTCAGTCAAGAGCCTCCAGGATTCAAACGATCCTTCCATCATCATGCTTGTTGAAACTTTCGCTGCGCCGGGAAGAGCGGGCGCAACGCGACACTGAGACGGTCTTGAAGAGCCTGCCTTTCGCGGTAGCGCGCCGCGGCCTCCGCGTTGGGCGA
>VHDF01000042.1 GCA_016871495.1 Verrucomicrobiota bacterium
CATCCCGATGTTGTTGGTAGGGCGGGCCTGTCCCAGCCCGCCGCCCACGGGATGCAAAACATCATGCTCCGGCGGCGCGCCGGGACGGACGCGCCCTACCTGCATCACCGGCAACATCGGGATGCACCGGTGGAGCCTGGTTTTCAGGCTTTCTTCCGAGTTCTAAATTCCTCGAGAGTCAAGGAAGATCTCCTCGTCAACCGCGCCGAATCTGGTGCTCTCACCACGGACAACGTGGATGCCCTCCACTCCGCGAGCATGAGTGAACCGGCACTTTGGACCTTGTCCATCGCCCGGGCGCACTCTTAGCGTTGCTCCATGAACGTGCTCGTTGCCGGAGGCGCCGGCTACATCGGCTCGGCCTGCGTGGAATTCCTCTGTGATGCCGGCCATCGGGTGTCAGTCCTCGACGACCTCTCCGAAGGACATCGCCAAGCCATCGATCCGCGCTCCCGGTTTTTCCACGCATGCCTGGCTGATCGCGAGGCGACGCGTGAAGCCGTCCGCCAATCCGAGGCCGAGGCGATCCTCCACCTTGCGGCCTTCGCGCTGGTCGGCGAATCCATGACTCATCCGGGGAAGTATTTTTTTAACAACATCTCGTGCGGTCTGAATTTGCTGGAAGCCGCCGTGGCCTGCCGGGTTCGTAAAATTGTTTTCTCTTCGACCTGCGCCACTTATGGCATCCCCGCCGCGCTCCCGATGACCGAATCGACTCCGCAGAATCCCATCAATCCCTACGGCGAATCCAAACGATCCTTCGAGCGGATCCTGCACTGGTTTCGCGAGGCCCACGGGTTGGATTTCGTCGCGTTTCGCTACTTCAATGCGGCTGGAGCCACTCCCCGCTTTGGCGAGCATCACCGCGTCGAAACCCACCTCATCCCCAACTTGCTCAAAGTCGCCCTCGGCCAGGCCGCCGAGGCAATGATCTTCGGGACGGATTACCCCACACCCGACGGCACCTGTGTCCGTGACTACATCCATGTCCTGGATATCGCCAGGGCACACGCCTTGGCTCTGCAATCAGGCGCATCCGGATTCTACAACCTGGGGTCCGGATCGGGATGCTCGGTCCGCGAAGTGCTCCATGCATGCGAAGCGGCTTCGGGCAGGACCATCCCCGTGAAGGCAATGCCCCGGCGTCCGGGTGATCCGCCCGTCTTGATCGCTTCGCCCGAAAAAGTGCGCCTCGAACTCGGCTGGATCCCCACCCACACCTCGGTTCGGGAGATCGTCGCCAGTGCCTGGGCTTGGCACCAACGCCACCCCCACGGCTATCATTCGTAGCCAAGCCCTCGTGAAGGACTGAACCCCGCAGGCTCAAAACCCCGCGGCAAGCCGTTCCGTGGACCCGGTCAATTTCGATCAGGAACGCCAGGCCAAGTCTTCAAACCCACCCAGGGCAAGGCGAATTCGAAGGCTTGCCGCCATTCCGGAGAATCGGCTTTCAAAAAACACTCGTAGATTGGCTTCTTGCGGCCCGGCTCGGATACGCTATCCGTCCGCCGGGTCCACAAGCCCAAATCCAATCCGCCCTCATGGGCATGATCGACATGCCGATGCAGAATAAAGGCGTCGATGGCCTCCAGCGCCTCCACTTTCCTGTAAGCGTAACAAAAGGCAGCGGCCTGGATCTTTTCGCCGTCAGTGCCTTTGGGCGTATGAAAGCCCTGCTCGCTCAAAATAATGCGCCGGGGTTTTCCCCGATAGTGGAAACGCGGTTGATCAAGAAACTTCGACAAGACCTCCAGATTCTTGAAGGTAATGCGGGGCGTGTTCTCCGCCTCAACCGCGCTGCGATCATTCCAAAAACGCGGCTCGAAGAGGTTTTCTGGATAGGGATGGTAAGCCAGATGCCAGTCCAAATCGCCCCCGGATCGTATTTGGTCCGCGAGCAACTCGAGGAAATCCTTGCCCGGAAAGGCCTGCCGTTCGTCCGCCGGTGGATACCGGATGCTCCAATGATGCTCCAGCGACACATACAAGCGTGCCCAGGACGAGTGTTCCCGAATGGCGCCATGCGCAAGCCTGAGGGCTCGAACATGCTCCCGGACGAATTCGTGCAGGGTGACTCGCCCCATGTTGGACCACCACCAATGAGAATTCACCTCATTGCCCAGGATGTACCCAACCGCCCTTCCATACGTTCGATCCGCGCCGGACCATCGCTGGGACAGAAATCCGATGGAGGCTCGAAACCATGCTCTGCCCTCTTCCGTCGCCGTATTGAACGCGCCCAAACGATTGGGCGCGGCCGGATCGTACCGGGGATGCAGCATGAACCCGTCGCGCACCGCGTCACCTGAAGCGTAACTCAACAGAATGAGATAGACGAGCACTCCTCGCTCGGAAAGCGGCTTGATTTGAGCATCCAGCGCCTCAACCCGTCCGCGGTGAAACTGAAACTCCCGACCCGACTGCCGCCAAACGATCGCTTCCGGCTCGCCGGACCGGGCAGAAGGCAGCGCGAGCGCGTTGAGATCGACGTTGATCGCGGCGTGTTTGATGCCCAGCGCCAGCGCGTCCTCCACCATCTGAACCTGCAACCCCTTCTTCGATCCCGCCGCGGGAAACTCGGCTTGGAGTGATGCCAGGAGCCCTCCACTCAACCCGAGGGCGGCCAGCCAGATTCCCGCTTTCATGTTCAAGTGAAGCCTTCCTCTCAAACTTCAATCGCTGCCATGGTCGACAAGCGGGAGGAGAAGAGTCCCATGCGAACCTAAGTTCATGACCCATGGGACCATGACAGAGCGAGCAACCAACCTGTCATGTTGGCATCTTCTCTTCGGACGCGGCGTCAACGTCGCGCTCCAGGAAATCGCCCAAACTCGCAACAAGCCAAAGGCGGCATCTCGAATCATTCCAAGCCTTGTGGCCGAGAAGTCGACGCGATGGAACCCCTACTCAGCCTTGACGAGCTTCCAGACTTTGCCGGTCTTGCCCGTGACCTGGTTGCTGCCATTAGTCATCACATAAACCTCACCGTCCGCATCCTGACCCAGGGCCACGACGAAGAGTTTGACTTTCCCCCCAGGATGGGAAGCCAGATCCAGAGGCTTCACATCCCACATGCCGGAGCCTGACTTGGGAGGCGTCGCCACCAGCACAATCCCGTCCGCCACCCCGAAGTTCGAAGACCAATCCGCGAAAATATAACGCCCCGCCAGGCTCGGAATCGATTTGCCGCGATACACAAAGCCGCCGGTGATGGAGGTGCCATAGGCGTCGTCGTCCTTGCGATAACCGTTCTTGTTCTTGTAGCCAAACGCCGGGTCGATGAAGGGCTTGCCGTCCGCCCCCATGGTAGGCGCGTCGGCGGGGGGCTGATTCGGTTTCTTGGGATCGAATCCCAGGAGGCCTTCGCGCACACGCCATCCGTAATTGCCGCCCTTCACGATGATGTTGACCTCCTCATACATGGTTTGGCCCACATCGGCCGCGAACAGCGCCCGGCGGCCTCCCATGTCGAACGACATTCGCCAGGCGTTGCGAAGCCCGTGGGCGAAAATCTCGGGGCGTCCGCCGCCGGAGACAAACGGATTGTCCTTGGGAATGCCGTAAGGGTTCCCGCTGTTGATGTTGATGCGGAGAATTTTCCCAAGCAAAACTTGAGTGTCCTGGCCGTTGCCGTTCGGGCCGTGCCCCTTGCCCGTGTCGTGCGCATCGCCGCCATCGCCCACGGAGATGTAAAGATACCCGTCAGGTCCAAACGCCAGCGCCCCGCCGTTGTGATTAAACGCCGGCTTGTCGATTTGAAGGATCACCTTTTCCGAATTCTCCTCCACGCCGGTGGCGCGAGCGTCCAAGGCCTTGAACTCGCTGATGTGCATGGTGTGATCCCAGCCTTCCGGGCCGCCCTTCCGCAACGGAGCGCTATACGCCACGAAGAATCGGCGGTTCTGCTTGAAATCGGGGTGCAAGGCCATTCCCAGCGCGCCGCGTTCGTCGAAGCCCTGCTTCACGGCAACCATTTTGGGGCGGAGATCGAGAAAGGGTTTCGAGGATACCATGCCATCCTTGGCCACGCGGTAGATCACGCCGGCCTGATCGACCACCAGAGTGTCGGTCGTGCCCGGAATGGTCTTCAATTCCATGGGCGCCACAAAGCCCGATGCGAAGGCCTTCAGCGTCACTTTTTCCTCAGCCAGGGCTTGAGAAGAAAAAGCGGACGCGCCCGCAAGAACAGCAAGAATGGAAAAGGCCCAGGGGCCCATCAAACGATGTTTGGAAAGGGGTGTCATAGGATGCACAGAGGCAGCATAACGGGAACTCAAGGTCTGGCAAGCGCGCCTTCATGCCCGGCAGCCGTTCCCGTGTATCCCGATGTTGTTGGTAGGGCGGGCCTGTCCCAGCCCGCCGCCCACTGGATGCAAACCATCATGTTCCGGCGGCGCGCCGGGACGGACGCGCCCTACCTGCATCACCGGCAACATCGGGATGCACCGCAGCCGTTCCGGCGCATCCGCAATTTGTCGGGGAGCGCCGTTCACGGCGCTTCCGCTCGCGCCCATCGACCGCGGCGATCTCCTCCCACTCCATGGCCCGCCCTGGGTGAATGCCTTCGCCCTGGCAGCACTCTGGCTCGTTGAACCTGCCATGCCCCTTTGAAGACAAGCCCTGAGGCGGCGTGAACGCCGCGCCCCGGTGCTGCCGCGCGCAGCACGACTTCCCACCGCCTGAAGGCGGGATTCCAAACCCTGGACCATGCCTGCGACAGGCGCACGAGTCCCGGCTCTGACCCGCTCTTAGGAATCGCGCCACCATGAATTCCAACTTTCCCGCGCCGGGATTTTGACCTGGAGCGAGGCGCACTGAGGGAGCATGCCCTGGCCATGGGCCTGTGACCAAAGTGCAACGATGCTGCAGGTCAAAAGAACAAGCGAGAAAACCGGAACTCAATGCTGCACGGTTCCTGAGCGCAGCCTGCGGCCCAAACTCGAATCGCTGCATGCACCGCTTTGAAACCACGGAATTTCTCTGTTCAGCCAGGCCCTGATTGGGGCATGGTTCAGACTATCCACGGCGAATCGAACCCACCTCGCTCCCATGAAAACCCTCGTCCAAACCCTCATCGTCACCACGCTTGCCGGGTTGCTCGCCGGCTCCCCGCGACTCCACTCCGCTGACCTTGAAATCATTCAGAATGTCGAATGGCAGCCTCTCGCCGCCCAAACCAGACGCTTGATCGAGGCCACCGACTTCCTCGGAGCACCCCTGGCCAAGGAAGATCTGGCGGAAATCCAAAAACTGCTCACCGCCGATCCCTCCCCGCTCTCGAGCGAAGCCCTCCAAGCCAGGCTCGACAAGTACTGCCTCGCCTTGATCCACATCAATCCGGAAATGCGGGTCAAAGTAGCTCCCGGACCCGCCCGGCGCCAGCTCGTGGAAAAGGGCTGGACCCAATTCCTGGTCAAGGTCCACAACCAAGCGGGAACCACGGCTGAACTGGTGGCCATCAGCCCCAATGCCATCGCCGTCCACGAAGGCGGGGCAAGCACCAGTCCATCCAGCCGCGCCCTCCGCAAGCGCAACGATCCTTCTCCTCTCCCGCCCCACGCCGAGCTCTGGCTTGATTTGCAAATGTTCAACGCCCAGCCGCTGACCAAGACTCTTTCCGGACTCGGGCTCGAGTACCGCATCCTCCAGCTCTACAGCCGGGATGCCGGACAACGCGAAGCCAGGCTCGCGTTCAACGTTGGCCAGGGCACGCAAGATCTCGGACACCGCAACGAAATCGACCTCTTGTTCACCGCCGCTGCCGCCCGGCCGGTCACGTTCAACGTCCTCGATGAACACGGCAAGGGCACCGTCGCGGGTTTCGTGATCCGCGACCGCCAGGGTCTGGTTTATCCCTCACCCGCGCGGCGCCTCGCGCCCGATTTCGGATTTCATCCCCAGATTTACCGCGCGCACGGCGAGAAGATCTCCCTCCCGGACGGCACCTACACGTTCGAAGTCACCCGCGGACCCGAGTATCTGCGGCAATCCCGGGTCGTAACCGTGGCCGGCAAGTCAACCAAGGTCGATTTCAAGCTTCAGCGCTGGATCGATCCCTCCACGCGAGGCTATTGGTCCGGGGATCACCACATCCACGCCGCCGGCTGCGCCCATTACACGAAACCCACCGAGGGCGTGCATGCGCCGGACATGATGCGCCATTGCCTCGGGGAGGATCTCAAGATCGGCGTCAATCTGACGTGGGGTCCGTGCTTCGATTATCAGAAGCAGTTTTTCACCGGCAAGATCGACGCCGTTTCCCAGCATCCTTATCTCCTTCGTTACGATATCGAGGTCTCCGGTTTTGGATCCCACCAGTCCGGACATCTCTGCCTGCTTCGGCTGAAGCAGCAAATATTCCCCGGAGGCGACAGTTACAAGCATTGGCCAACCCTGGGACTCAACACCCTGCGCTGGGCCAAAAAACAGGGCGCGATCACGGGTCCGGCCCATTCCGGGTGGGGACTTGAAGTTGAAACTTCCGAACTTCCGAATTTTGCCCCCGCACCCTTCAATGGCATCGGCGCCAATGAATACATCGTCGATGTGACTCACGAGGTTCCCGGTCCAGAGGGTTTTCTGGTTCCCGCCGTGGATTTCATTTCCACGGTCGATACCCCGTATGTCTGGGAATTGAACCTCTGGTACCACACGTTGAACGCGGGGTACCGAACCCGGATTGCCGGTGAAACCGATTTTCCCTGCATCTATGGAGAACGCGTCGGTCTCGGACGCTCCTATGTCCATCTGGAGGGTCAAGTGAACTATGACGATTGGTGCGAGGGAATCCGCCAGGGGCGCAACTATGTCGGCGACGGCAAGAGCCATTTGATGAACTTCTCCGCTGCCACCGCCGCTCAAGGGACCGGTGCTCGCACCGTCCAAATGGGACGGGGCAAAAGCGAATTGAGCTTACCCTCGCCCGGGACGGTAACATTCAAGGTCCTCGCTGCCGCCTACCTTCCCGAACAGGCGCGTCCGGACATCAAGCAAAGAAAATATGCGCAGCAACCCTATTGGGACATCGAGCGCGCCCGGATCGACGGAACGCGTGAGGTGCCGGTCGAGTTGCTCGTCAACGGCGTCCCCGTGGCCAAGACCATGCTCAAAGCCGACGGACATGAAGAACCGCTTCAATTTGACGCCTCCATCACCCGCAGCAGTTGGGTCGCCGTGCGCATCCTGCCTTCCTCCCATACCAACCCGATCTGGGTGACGGTGGGCGACAAGCCCGTGCGCGCTTCCCGCCGCAGCGTTCAATGGTGCCTCGAGAGTGTGGATCGTTGCTGGAAAAATAAGGAACGATTCATTCACCCTGACGAAATGGCCGAAGCCAAAGAGGCCTACGAACACGCCCGCGTCACCTATCGCCAGCGGCTGGCCGAATGCGAAGTCGACTAGTTCTCAGCGGGTCCGTCCGACGCTCCATCGCGTCTCCGCCCTGGACGGATTGGGTCCGTGCCCTCAGGCGAGGGATGCCCTATGCCTTGTGCTTGGGGCTGGCGCTCGTCGTCCAAACTTCTCCCTCGGACCCCGTCATCCTGATCCAGCCCTACTTGCAGCCTGGCCATGAGGCGGCATTGCGGACGGAAGACTCCAAGACCCTTCGTTGGTACACCGACCTCAAACCCGCCGCATTTGCCGTCCGCTTCGGCGAGGAAGGCGCCACGCCCAGAATCGCTCTACCGGAAAGATCCCGGATTCAGTGGCCTGGATTCGACGCCTTTCAATACACCGCCTCCCTGGAAGATCTTCCGCTCAACGCCGTCATCCGCTATCGAGTCGTGCAAGAACCGCGGGGCCCGTCCACCAACGTTCTCACGGTTCGTGAAGGATCATTCGCCACCCGCCGCAGTCCCGATCGAGCGGTTCGCTTCTTCGTCGCGGGGGACTTGGCCGACGGAAAACCAACTTCGCGCCGCATCGCCGATCAGATCGCCCGGGTCAAACCCGAGTTCGGCCTGCTCACCGGCGACATCGTCTACTCCAATGGCACCTTGACGGAATACCTCGATCATTTCTGGCCTGTCTACAATCAACCCGCCAGCACGGGCCCCCAGTACGGCGCCCCCCTGATGAAATCGGTGGTTTTCTATCCGGTGGTCGGCAACCACGACCTGAGCGGGTTCGATTTCCATCGATATCCGGATGGCATGGCGGCCTTTCTGTTTTTCGACGTGCCGCGGAATGGCCCCCGATTCCTTCCCCAGCATTTCTTGGCGGCGGATGCAGCCACCTGGAAGATCCACGTTGAAAAATCTGTCCTGCGCGGTTTTCCACCCATTCAAGGCCCCACCGGCCGTTTGGCCGATTTTCGAGAGTCGGTCGGAACCATGTTTCCCGGGCTTTGCAATTACAGCTTCGAGAACGGCCCGTTGCACGCGCTCTGCCTGGACATGAGCGGATATGTCAACGTGGATGATCCCACGTTGAATGATTGGATCCGGGCCGATCTGCTCTCCTCATCGGCTCCCTGGAAACTCGTTTTCTTCCATCAACCGGGCTTCAATCAATCCAAGTCCCATTGGGCGGAACAACGCGCCCGGCGACTGGCGCCCCTCTTCGAGTCCTGCGGCGTGGCCATGGTCTTCTCGGGACACGTCCATAACTACCAGCGATCCCATCCCCTGCGATTCAAGCCAAGCCAGATCCAAACCAATGGGGAAGTGCCCGGCACTTTCCAGCTCGACAACCGTTTCGACGGACGTCGGCGGACGCGCGCGGATGGAGTGATCTACATCGTATCCGGAGGCGCCGGCGCCAGCCTGTACGACAAAGACTTCACCGGTCACCCCAAAGCATGGAAACGGGGAGCCTCTGAACCGGAAAATTATATGGCTCGTTTTGTGAGCGATCGCCACACCTTCTCGCTGCTCGATGTTGGGCCTGATCGCTTAACGCTGCGCCAAATCGACGATCGCGGGGCGGAAGTTGATCACCTCGAAGTCACCCGGGGAGCCTCCCCTTGAATTCCTCAGACGCTCTCAACGGGTCCACATCGAACCTCAAACCTCCCGACTAACTTCAGCATCCCGTTCGTGGGGAGGCTAGGCGAACTGAAGTTTCGACATCGGCGCTTCCGAATCCCATCCGCGCGGAGGTTTGCTTCCGATCGAGGAAACATCCTTGATCGAGATCTGGTTGCCGCGGGTTTTTGCCCCTTTCACCGCCACCTCCGATGGATGGCACGTCTGCTGGTGGATCTTCTGATACGGAGCGGGTTTGTACTTGATGTAAAGAGTTTCCGGCGTGCCGGCGTCGAAGAACAGAATTTTCGATTTGGGCGGAATGCACTCGTATTCCTTGTTCAAAATGGTGCCTCCAAAAGTAAAACGCTTCAGATACGTCGCCTCCCGGTTGGTGTAGGCCAGCGTCATCACTTGATCCCGGTCCGGCACCGCCGCGTAAATTAAGTCGGGCCCGACAAACAGTTTCTCCGGCAGTTCGACCACGCGGTAATGACCGTCCTTGAACACGAGAAGCAGCTTGTCAAATTTCGTGCAGTCCACCCGATACTCCTCGCCCGAAACCTTGTAACCCAAATAGCCGGACTCGCGGTCATACGCTACCTTGAACGCCTTGAACGCGACCTCCTTGGCGTCCACCTCGTCATACCGGCTCGACCGGGTCTGCCGGGGATAAAGCGGGCCGAAGGCATCGAGCAGGCCTTGCAACCTCTGCAGGGCATAGGCGCTGATGTTCTTGAGATGCTTGCGTGTCGAAGCCAGTTCGCCCTCGATCTTTTCGATCTCCTCCTTGTGCTTCGCGATGTCAAAAAGGGAAATCCGGCGAATTCTGACGCCCAGCAGCATCTCCAAATCCTCGCCGCTCAGGTCGCGCCTCATCTCCTTTCGATGCGGCTTGAACCCCTCGACGATGGCCGCGTTCACAGACTCCTGCGTCTGGCAGGTCTCGATCCGCTTGTAGAGACGATTCTCGATAAAAATCCGCACCAGGGTCTTGGCGTGCAACTCATCGCCCAGTTGCTTTTCCTTCAGCTCCAACTCCCGCCGGAGCAAGCCGAGCAATTGAGACGTATTCTCCCGCAAAACCTCGGACACCGTCATCTCCACCGGCCGCTTGTCCTTGATCACCGCGATCCGGCTCGAGATGGAGACTTCGCAGTCGGTGAACGCGTAAAGGGCATCCATCAACTTTTCGGTGCTCACGCCCTGCGGAGCACGCACCTCGATCTCCACTTTCTCCGAAGTGAAATCCTGAATGCTGCGAATCTTGATCTTGCCCTTGCGCGCGGCGTCCTCGATGGACCCAATCAGTGAATCGGTCGTGGTGGTCGGAGGGATCTCGGTGATCACCACCGATTCACCATCCCGCTCTTTGATCCGGGCCCGCACCTTGATGCTCCCCTGGCCGTCGGCATACTCCCTCGCGTCCATCAGGCCGCCCGTCTGAAAGTCCGGAAGCAGTTTGAACGGCTGATTTCTCAGAATCGCCATCTGAGCCTGCAATAACTCCGGAAAATTGTGAGGCAGAATGCGCACCGAGAGCCCCACCGCAATGCCCTCCGCCCCCAGCATCAGCAGCAAGGGCAGTTTGCACGGTAGAACGATGGGCTCCTTGGCGCGGCCGTCGTAACTCGATACGAAGTCCGTGATTTCATCGTGGAAGAGTTCCCGTCGCGCCAGCTCGGTGAGACGGCATTCGATATAACGAGGCGCCGCGGCGGCGTCCCCGGTATAAATGTTGCCGAAGTTCCCCTGACCCTCGATCAAGTAACGCTTGTTGGCCAGAACCACCAGCGCGTCCCCGATCGACGCTTCCCCATGCGGATGATACTGCATGCAGTGCCCGGCGATGTTCGCCACCTTGATAAACCGTCCGTCATCCTTCTCGTGCAGGCCCCACATGATGCGCCGCTGAACCGGTTTCAATCCGTCCGCGAGATGGGGAATGGCGCGGTCGCGAATCACATAGGACGCGTACTCCAGAAAGTTCGTGTTCACCCGTTTGTGCAGCGCCAATTCGGTCTTGGCGGGCTCGAAGGGACGATGCGTGGCAAGCCCCACCGCTCCAGCCTCCGCCACCACGTGGCTCTCACCCCCGGAAAGATGGGCGGGGGCGGGAGACTCGGTTTCACGCTTGCCCGCCCCCGTGGCGGCCCCGCTCGGGATGAGTTCCGGTTGATTCGGATCGTGCTTTTTCTTGTCGGCCATGGTTAAAAACCTGCGGAACGTAAGGTTTCAAACCTCGCGGGAAAATCAAAAAATCACCGGAATTTTTTGAGGTCATTTGCCGCCAGACGCCGATGGAATGCGTTGCCGCCATGGATGAACCCGACCCAAGCTGGGACATTTCATACTCATTCCGCGCCCCCCCGGTTTCCCAGGCTGAGGAAAGCGCCCCTTGGTTGCACCAACCACCTGACTTGCCAAGACTCAACCCCGGTCATGGTGGATGACCGGGAGCACTCCCGTCTCGCTCACGAGGTCACCGGATCAAGCATGCTTCCTTATCTCCATGCCTTCGTGCCTCCGTGAGATTCCCTTCGTTTCCGTCTGACTGAACTCCCGAATCAAGAGTTGGGACAGGATGAACAGGATTCGGACTCTTCCATCCCGTCCATCCTGATCTTCATGCCCAAACTGCTGAAGGATTCGCTTCGCTGAATGATCCAACCGGGCTCCCGAAGCACTGGAACCGGCCTTCGGTGACCGACCGTCGGTATGAAAAGAAACCTGGGTGAGGGGCCCCGCAATCCATCCGTTTCACACCGCCTCCCATTGCTTCGGGATCACCGAACACTTCCGTCGTCCGCGGCACCCTAGAAAATCACCGATACATCCACAAACAACCCTTTGTTGCCGCCTTGGAATCGGCCTTCGATTTGCAGGAGGAAACTCCATTTCGAATTGGGACCGCTTAACACGAAATAGGGCACGTAAGCCGGCTCACGACCGGCATTGGTCAGGTGCTCAACTCTAAAACCCACGCCGGGACGGATCGCCTCGTACCAGATCGGCAAGTATTCAGCCTCCAAGCTGTAGCGAGTTCGAGAGCCGCGCCCGGTCGCGTCGTCCAAACCGACCCCGGCTGTCGCGTAAAAATCCTGGTAATTCACCCGTCCCACGCCAGTCATCAGCCACCGGTCTTCATCCATGAAAGCGTGCGCGCCGAGGGAATTGAGCCCGCAGCGATAAAACGTTTCCAGAAAGACACCCTTGGACGGCCCTTGGAGTTCAAAGCTCGCTTCGCGCCGCGCTTCGTCGCTCAGCGGAACCGACAACTCGCCCACCAATGACACCGTCACGCTGTGAAACAACCCGTCGCTGGCCGACGATCCCCCGATGGATTGCAGCGTGTAGGCGACTCCAGGGGAACGACCCGACAGCGAAAACGCCCGCAACGACTGAATCCGCGGATTGCTGGACGGATCGCCCGCGAGCGACGTGCTGAAGATCGCGGGTTCGCTCGCGGACAGCCGCATCGACACGTCGTATTGCTTCAATGACCGGAACTGGCCCACGGTCAGAGTATTTCGGTCATTGATTTGCCAATGGATGAACGCGTCCTCGAACCTTCCTCCGCGATCCCGCAGCGAACCGTCGTTCCGCAGGTCCAGACTCACCACCCGCCACTCGATGAAATACGAGAATTGATCGCCCATTGGCCCGCCGCTAATCAACTCGACTTTGGGCACATAAGCCTTCGCCAAGTCCTGTGGTGACCGCTCCTCATAACGGCCGGTGATCCACACCGCCAGGGGCACGGTCGGCGTTGGCTCCCGTTCAGCCGGCAGCCGTGGTTGAAAAGAGTTGGGCTGGGTTCAAACTCGAGGCTTCAGCTCAGAGATGTTATCATGGGATCACGAGGAAGCCCTTTCACCACGGATGGCACGGCTGATACGGAGAAGAAGGGGTTTCCGGGAACGCGGGAACCTCCCTCCGATCAGCGACTGTCCGTGGAAATCGACACCCCTCCCGCTTGCAGCACAGCTTCGCAACGCACTCGCTGGAGGTGGGGTGACGCGCGCTTCATCCCATGACGCGCGGACCTCGCCCCTTCTGCCGGTTCATCGCGGAAGCCGCACCGGATGGTCCGCTACCCCAAACAACAAGATCGCCATCGCCGCCACACACTGGCGCATATCCGACGGACTCACCTTGTCCACCGTGTCCGCCTCCGTATGGTGAAACCAGAAATATCGATCCCGATCGCCCTTGAGGTCCAACACCGGCACGCCCTCGGGAATCATCTGCGCCGCGTCCGCCGGACGAGCCCCGACGTCGATCCGCGCGGCGGCTGCCGGTTGCACCAGGGGCAGCAACCCCCGCAACAACTTCATCCCTCGCTCACTGCCTGTGAAACGAAAACCGGTCGGAGCAAAAATTCCCTCGTCCGATTCGAACGCCAGCACGTGATGCGCCATTTCTTGCCGATGCGCCTCCACGTAGGCCTTGGCGCCTCCCAACCCGTTCTCCTCGTTCGTCCAGAGCACCAAACGCATCGTTCGCTTGGGGCGCAACCCCAACTCCTTCACCAACCGCATGACTTCCCAGGCCGCCATGCATCCGCCGCCATCGTCTTGTGCCCCCTGCCCCACATCCCACGAATCAATATGACCTCCCATCACGACAATCTCCCCGGGAGACTCCGACCCAAGCAGGTCCGCCACGACATTGCGCGATCGGGCGGGATTGGGGTCGGTGCGCGCGGACATGTTCAATTCCAGCCGCAATCTTGTCCCCCGCTGTTGCTCCCGCATCAACCGGTCGGCGTCTTCCGCCGCGATGGCCGCGTGCGGAATCTTCGTCACCGCGGGATCGTAACTCATCATGCCCGTGTGGGGAGTGCGAAGGGAATACGGGGCCACCGACCGCACCAAGCTGGCCACCGCCCCGGCTTTTGCGGCGGCAATCGCTCCTTGCACCCGGTAACTCACCGTTTCGCCATAGGAAGTGAAAGCAGCGTTGAAGAGCACGATGCGTCCTCGAACTTCCGATTCCCTGGCCCGCAGTTCGGCAAAATTGGTGACGACCAAGCAGTCTGCCACGAGTCCTTCTGGAGCGGTGCCCACCGA
This sequence comes from Verrucomicrobiota bacterium, assembly GCA_016871495.1. Taxonomy (NCBI): domain Bacteria; kingdom Pseudomonadati; phylum Verrucomicrobiota; species Verrucomicrobiota bacterium. The sequence continues at coordinate 14,039 of VHDF01000042.1, forward strand.
ACCCCCCAAGCCCAGCATCGGGAGTTCCATCGCGTGGGGTGAGAGCATCCGCAACGATTCCTTGCCTCTCACCCACCGCGTCACTTCCACCGGCTCCCCCGTCACCCGGTCGAATCCATCCGCCTTCAATTCCCCCAAAATCCAGTCGATCGCCGCTTCCAGATTGGTGGACCCGCTCAGGCGCGGCCCGAATCGATCGCAGAGATACGCCAACCGTTCCATGGCGCGATTCGAACGCCACGCGGATTCCCGCAACCGTTCCAAGCGTTGAGCCAAGTCCCCCGGCACGCGAAATTCCTCCGCACCACTCTCCCCGTTCGTGACCGGTGATCCCGCCGCCAGGGCGAACACCAGCACCCAGACCCGGCTCCCCAGCCATGCGCCCCGGAGGAAGGTTCTGCCTCCCTGGCGTCCAAAGAATGACTCCACCCGAAATCGCATTGCGCGAACCGCTTTCATAAGCCAGTTTTTTCCATGCCGAAACCGAAACTCCTCATCCTCATTCCCGCCTATAATGAGGAGTCTCGCATCGGCCCCACGCTGGAACGCTTCGGACGCTATTATCAAGGTGATTTTCCCATGGAAACCCGGGTCGTCGTCGTCCTGAACGGTTGCCGCGACAACACTCTGGGAGTCGTGCAGTCCGTCGCCGCCCAATACCCTTGCATCGGATGGACCGTGTTCAACGCGGCCATCGGCAAAGGCGGCGCCATCATCGAGGGACTGAAGCTCAGCCACACGGCGGATCTCATCGGGTTCGTGGACGCGGATGGAGCGACCGGCCCGGAATCTTTTGGAAATCTGGCGCGGGGCTGCCTGGAACCCGGGGTGGATTGCGTGGTGGGCTCCCGCCGTGTCCCCGGCTCGATCATCCACCAAGCCCAGCCCAGCAATCGTCTTCTCGCCAGCAAAGTGTTTCATTTCATCGTCGAAGCGCTTTTTCACATGGGAATCAAAGACACGCAATGCGGCGCCAAGGTCATGCGGCAGGCGGCCGTCATGCGCATCCACGAGTCCCTCCACATCGCCGACATGGCCTTTGACATCAACCTGCTCTACTGCTTGAAACGATCGGGCTATCGCCTCAAGGAGTCTCCGGTGGAATGGACCGATCACCTCGGATCGACCGTGCGCTATTTCCGAACGTCTCTGGTGATGTTTTTGTCCGTTTGCCGGCTCCGTTTGGTCCATTCTCCTTTCCGTTTCCTCCTGCGCTGGGCTCGTCCGCTGGTGGCGCGCATTTACATTTCCCTCCGGAATCCGCCACCGCTTGAAGCTCCCACTCCCGATGTCCCCACCATCTATCAAGTGGGGAAAGAACAAACCCCGACCTCGGGAACCTGATCGGCGAAGCGCGGCCCATTCGGGATGCACCAAGCATGGCGCTCGCCCCGAAGCGCCGGCTTGGCTTCCCGATAAACCTCCTCTAGGCTGAGCCCATGATTCCCTTCGCGCTGCGCACGCTTGCTCTCTCCTGTCTCCTCGCCGGTTCGGCTCTCGCCGCCGCCGGAGAAAAGCATTGGACACAATTCCGGGGAAATCGCGGGGATGGATCGACTCTCGCCAACGGCTTGCCCCTTCATTGGAGCGATACCAGGAATATCGCCTGGAAAACGCCGGTTCATGGACGCGCCTGGTCCTCACCCGTGATCTACGATCAAACGATCTGGATCACCACCGCGAGTGAGGACGGTCGAGCCCTTTCCCTGTTGTCCGTGAACGGAAAAACAGGAGCGATCGTTTCCGATCGAAAGTTGTTCGACGTCGTCCAGCCGCAGTTCGCCCACAAATTCAACACCTACGCCTCCCCCACGCCGGTGGTGGAAAAAGGCTTCGTCTATGTGAGTTTTGGATCGCCTGGCATCGCCTGCGTGGACACGAAGTCCGGGCGCGTGGTTTGGGAAAGGCGTGATTTCATTTGCAATCACTTTCGTGGGGCGGGCTCTTCCCCCATCTTGCACGGAAACTTGCTGATCCATCATTTCGACGGCAGTGATCATCAATTTGTGGCGGCTTTGGACAAGCGCACCGGGAAGACGGTCTGGGAATCCCGGCGTTCCATCGACTTTAAGGACTTGGGACCTGACGGGAAACCCGAAGCTGAAGGCGATTGGCGCAAAGCCTATTCCACCCCTCATATCGAGATGCTCAACGGCAAAGCACAACTCATCAGTCAAGGCGCCAAAGCCGCTTACGGTTACGATCCGAAGACCGGCCGCGAACTTTGGCGGATCGAGGAACGCACCAGCCACTCCGCCAGCAGCCGTCCCGCCGTCGGACACGGTTTGATTTTCATCCCTTCTGGATGGTCCACCGGTCAGTTGCTTGCCGTGCGACCGGGCGCCAAGGGTGAAGTTCTCGATGTCAACGCCGCGGACGCGGAGCAGCCCCGCGAGGGCTTGAACCTGGTCTGGCGCATCAAACGCAATGTGCCGCGCAAACCTTCCGTCACCCTGGATGGAGACTTTCTCTACTGGATCGACGACGGCGGCATTGCCGTTTGTGTGGATGCCAAGTCCGGCCAGGAACGCTGGCGCGAACGCATTGGCGGAAATTACTCGGCCTCGCCCCTTCTGGCGCCCGGCCGGCTCTATTTCTTCAGTGAAGAAGGCAAGGCCACGGTCATCGCCGCCCAACCCCGTTTCGAAAAACTTGCGGAGAATTCGCTGCCGGACGGCTTCATGGCTTCCCCTGCCGTCCTCGGCCATGCTCTCATTCTGCGAACCAAGACGGCACTCTACCGCATCGAGGAAGGAGCCAGACTCGTTTCAAGGCGCTAAGGGGATGAGGTCACGCTGCCTTGGTCGGGTTGGAAACCCGGCGCGCCGTTCTTTCCCCGTTGGGTGGAAAGCCGTGCCCCCCCACGGCTCACCCTGACCCCGGATCGGGCCCGCCTCGGTCTAAACGCGTCCAGGCCAGGGATTCCCAGGAAATTGAACTGCAACTTTAGGTGCAACTTTCTCCCCTGACGAGTGTTGAACCCGTCAGGCTCATTCCGATCATGGGATACCGTCCAATCCATCAAGTGTTGTGCGAAGCGGCTCAAGCGACTCCCGAAGAGTTGCGAGGATGGCAGCGTTCCTGGTCCGCCGCCACGCAAGCCGGCTCGCAGGAAACCCTGCTTGAGTTCATCAGCCGCGAACGCGGAATCTCCGACGAAGCCATGCTGCAAAAGCTGTCGGCGGTCTTGGGGTGGCCTTATATCGATTTGCCCAAGACCTCCGTGCCGAGCGAAGTACGCGGGAAGATTTCCACCAAAGTCGCGTTCCAATACGGCGTCCTCCCCACCAGTGCCGAACATGGAGTGCTCAGGGTCGCGGTCAGCCACCCCTTCGATCCGGCCATGATCAACGCGGTCCAATTCGACGCCCAAGGTCCCGTCGATTTTGGCCTGGCACCGCGCGTGGAAATCGAAAAAGCCCTCAAGAAATACTACGGCGTCGGCGCCGAAACCCTCGACGAAATCGAAGAAGACGAACCGATCGAACTGATCGGGGTCTCCGACAAAGAAATCACCGAAGGCGACCAGGAAGCCAGCGTCATCAAGTTCGTCAACCAGATCATTTGGGAAGCCTTCAAGGACCGCGCCACCGACATCCATTTCGAACCCGCCGAGGACGAACTCCGCATTCGCTACCGCATCGACGGCATCCTCCATCAAACGCCGATGCCCCCCCAGCTCAAGCGCTACCAATCCGCCATCATCTCCCGCATCAAAGTCATGTCGGGCATGAACATCGCGGAGAAGCGCCTGCCTCAGGACGGACGCATCAACGTCCGGATCAAAGGCGAAGAGATCGATATCCGCGTGTCCACGGTGCCCACCGTCTATGGCGAAAGCGTTTCCCTGCGGCTGCTGACGCGCGGCAAGATTTTCTTCGGTCTCGACAAACTTGGATTTTCGGGCGGCGAGGAAACTGCCATTCGCGACATCATCGTGAAACCGCATGGCATCATGCTGGTAACCGGGCCCACCGGATCCGGCAAATCCACCTCGCTCTACGCGTTCCTCAGCACGATCAACTCCGTGACCAAACGGATCATTACCATCGAGGAACCGGTTGAATACGAACTCAAAGGCATCAACCAGATCGCGGTCCGCTCGGACATCGGGCTCACCTTCGCCGTCGGGTTGCGGCATATTCTCCGCCAGGATCCCAACGTCATCATGGTCGGCGAAATCCGCGATCTCGAAACCGCCGAGATCGCCATTCGCGCCGCGTTGACCGGCCATTTGGTCTTTTCCACGCTGCATACCAATGACGCACCCAGCGCCTTCACCCGGTTGATCGACATGGGGATCGAACCGTTCCTCGTCGCGTCCTCTGTCGAAGCCGTCATGGCCCAACGCCTGGTCCGCACGATCTGTCCCCACTGCAAAACCGAACAAAAAGTGGAACCGGACTATCTCATGCGCGTCGGCTTCCCCCCGGAAGAAATGCCGACCGCGAAGTTTTACCGGGGGACAGGCTGCGACGAATGCCGCCTGCTGGGCTATCAGGGCCGCACCGGCATCCACGAGCTTCTCGTGGTGACCGAGACCATCCGCCCGCTCATCATGAACCGGGCGCCCGCCACCACCATCGCCAACCGCGCCATCGATCAAGGCATGCGCTCTCTCCGTCACGACGGATGGAGGAAGGTGCAACTGGGACAAACCACCATCGAGGAAGTCATCCGCGTCACCCAAAGTGAGGAACACATGGCCTCGCTGGTGGACGACAAAAGCTGACACGCATGGCCTCTTCCCGCTGGAATTCCTGCAACGTTCTGCGCACCTCCGCGGAAGGACGCCATTTGTGGCGATTTCAGCCCCGCCAGGGGGGCTGGCGCGCCGTCGGCGAACACAAAGCACTCGCCTCCGAACCCCTCCCCGCGCGCGTGCTCGCCAAAGATTGGCGGGAACTCTGGCAGTCGAAACTGAACATCGCGTGGCTGCCCGCCGACCGGCTCTCGCTCCGCGTGTTGCACCTGCCCAAGTGCGACCCGTCCGAACTCCGATCCATGGTCGAATTGCAGGTCGAGAAGCTCTCGCCCATGCCGCTCAACCAGGCGGTTTGGACCATGGAGTCGCTCCCCCATCCCGATCCCGCCACGCAAACCGTCCTCGTGGCCGTCGCGGAACGCAAAGCCGTCGAAGACTTTCTGGGAGGGCTCGAGCGCGATGGCTTCTACGCCGACCGCCTCGAATGGCCCCTGCTCCATCAACTGGCCAAACTCGAATTCAACGAGAATGGCGCCACGGTGATCATCGAGCCCCAAGGTCTGTCCACCGGGTGCCTCGTGGTCTGGACCGTGGACGGTGTCCTGCAGGACGTCAGTTGGGTGACCGTGCAGGGTGGACCCGACCGGGCTTCGGTCGTGGCGGCGCATCTGCTGCGCACGGCCTGGGCTGGAGAATTCCAAGGCTGGCTGACCGTCAAGCCGGCTTGGCGGCTGATCGCGCCGAAATCCGCGCTCGCGGCCTGGTCCGATGCCTTGTCGAAGGAGCTTCACGAAACCCTTTCGACCGAAACCTGGCCGGAAGCCCGCGAGATCGCCGCCTTGAATGCCACCCGCGCGGCATCGGGGGAGAGTCAATCCAACTTCCTGCCCCCGGAACACGCCTCGCGTTATCGGCAATTGTTCATCGACCGTCTTTGGATGCGCGCCCTCGGAGGCGCGCTTTCCCTGCTCATCATGGGCACCGTCGCTTATTTTGTCGCCCTCGAATATCGGAAGCTTCAATACCGGAAACTCGACCGCCAAGCCTCGTCCATGAGCCAGGGCTACACCAACGCACTCCAGCTCGCCGCCAAGATCAAAGTGTTGCAAGACCAGGCGGATCTTCGCTTCGCCGCGCTCGACTGCTGGCGGGCGGTCTCGGAACTGCTGCCCGCAGAGTTGACGCTCACTTCATTTGATTTCTCTCGCGGACGCGTCCTCACGCTCTACGGCACTGCCCCCACCGATCAGCAGGGCCGAATCACCGAGTTCAATGCCTCCCTCGCGAAGGCGGGTTATGAGGACACTCTTTTGTTCAGCCGGGTTAATCCCGCGCGCATTTCGCCTCTGAGCGGGGCGCAAAGCGGCACGGCGCAGTGGAGTTTCGACTGCGAAATTCGCCGTCCGGAGGGCATGGAATGACAGGTTACCTCGAACGGCTTGGACTCACCCCGCAGGAGCGCCGCTTGGTGGTGGCGGTTTTCCTCGCCTTGTTCGGCGTGCTCTACTTCTGGCTCGTCTGGCCTCGCTTCGCCGACTGGAACAAGTTCGGCGCCGACATGAAAAAGGCCGAGGCGCTCATCCAGCAATACAAGACCGAAATCGACCGCACGACCGAATACCAATCCAAGCTGTCGAAACTGGAAGGTGAAGGTGCCGCCGTCCTCCCCGAAGAGCAGGCGAACGAACTCCAGCGCATCATCCAAACCCAAGCCTCTGCCAGCCAGGTGTTCACGACTGGGATCACGCCGGTCGGAACGGGTTCCGTGAAGCAGAACGCCGCGAGCCAGTTTTTCGAGGAACAAGCGATGCTCGTCCGATTCGCCACCGGCGACAGCGAGCTCATCAATTTTCTGGTCTCCTTGGGTTCAGGCAACTCCTTGATCCGCGTGCGGGATCTCTCCATGAAGCCTGACCCTTCCCAAACCAAATTGCAGGGTCAGTCCACGGTGGTGGCCAGTTACCAGAAAAAAGTCATGACCAAGCCGGCCCTCAAGCCCGCCGCCCAACTTCCGGGATCCAGTGCCCCCAAGGCCGCCCCGACCAACCGTCCCGCCTCGAAACCGGCGAGGCCATAATCCCGCCCACTCGCGCCATCTCCCATGAACTCTCGATTGATCATCCCCACCCTTGGAATCCTGGCCTTTCTCGTCTGGGCCGCCACCGCACAGAACAATCCGCCGACCGCGGCGCCCGCCGCGGCCAACCCCTCCCCGGCCGCCACCGCGCCCACCACGCCTGCCCCCAATGCTCCCGCTCTGCCGGGCTTGCCCGAAAGGCCCGCCCGTGTCACCGCGCGCCCCGCTCCAGCCACGCCTTCCACCAACGCCCCTGCCGCCTCCCCACTTGGTACCGCCGCGGCTCCCGGAACCCGCCCCTCGCTCTTCCCCCCTGTGCCCGGCCAGACCACCGCGACTCCCGCCAACACCAACCAACCGGTGGTCATCCGTCCCGGCACCGCGGTGGCCGGATCGGTTCCCGGCGCTGCCGGCGCCGACGACGGCACCGATCCCGCACTGGAGCCCGGCACGGTTCAGATCAGACCGCGTTCAGGCTCCCGCCTGAACATGGAGGATCTCATGAAGGGCTTCAGCTGGTCCGGCGCTCCCATCGATCAAGTTCTCGATTACTATGCCCAACTTACCGGCCGCACCGTTTTGCGCCCCTCCAGCCTGACCGGCACCGTCACCATCAAAACTCACAACGACCTCACCCGCCGCGAGGCGATCGAGGCCTTGGACAGCGTGCTGGCCTTGAACGGCATCACCATGATCAACCGCGGCGAGCGCTTCGTCAAAGCGGTCCAGCAGCAGCAAGCCGGTCAGGAAGCCGCCGCCTTCTCCAACGTCAATGAGAAGGACCTGCCTGAAGCCGAGCAGTACACAACCCAAATCGTTCAACTCAAGAACGCCAAGCCCAGCGAAGTCGTCCAGGCCCTCACTCCCTTCGCCAAAAATCCCACCGGCATCGTCGGGATCGATTCCAGCCAGATCATCGTGCTGCGGGATTACGCCGCCAATGTCAAACGCATGCTGGAGGTGCTCAAGAGAATCGACGTGGTGCCCGAGATGGATTACCAACTCGAAGTCATCCCCATCAAATACGGGAAGGTCGAGGACATTTACAACACCATGAGCAGCCTCATCGGCGGCGGGGGCGGCGCTGTCGGTTCTTCCACCCGCAGCACACGATCCACCGCCACGACGGGAGGACGGGGTGGCGCGGCCTTCGGAACCGCCGCCCTGCAGCAACAGCGCACCGCCTTGCAGCCCAACCAACCCGTCGCCCAACCCAATCAATCGAGCTTCCAAGACCGGCTCAATCGCCTGGTGAATCGGGCCTCCGGCGGAAACGAAGCTCAGTTGCTCACCGACGCCAAAATCATTCCTGACGAGCGATCCAATTCGCTGATCGTGTTCGCCAATAAACAAGATCTCAAAATGATCACCAACATCGTGGCCAAGGTCGATGTCGCCCTGGCCCAGGTCATGATCGAAGCCATCGTTCTCGAAGTCACGCTCGGCGACAACCGCAACATGGGCGTCAGCTATTTGCAGCGTCCGCAGTCGTCCGGACAGTTCAGCGGCGCCGGAGGCGTCAATAACGGCCAGACTTTCATCAATCCCAAAAGCTTCCTCACCGCGGCCACCTCCAACGCCCCCTCGGGGCCCGCCGGCATTGGAGCCCTGCCCTCGGGTTTCTCCTACTTCGGAGTCTTCGGCAACGAGTTCGATGTCGCCGTCACCGCCATTGCCGGCGACAGCACCGTCAACGTCATGTCCCGGCCCCGCATCGTCACCTCCCACGCCGTTCCCGGAAGCTTCTTCGTCGGGGACACCGTTCCCTACATCACCGGCACGAGCTACGGCTACGGTGGCTTCGGCGACTCGTTTGGCGGCAACCGCTCCACCTACACCCAGCTCAGCGTCGGCATTCAACTCGATGTCACGCCGTTCATCACGCCGGATGGACTCGTGGTCATGGAGCTGCAACAGAACATCGAGCAACTCGGCACCACCGTGAAAATTGACAACAACGACGTGCCCACCACGGTCCGCCGCACCGCCAATGCCACCATCTCCGTCCGCGATCGCGACACCATCATGCTCGGCGGTTTCATCAACTCCAACAAAACCAAAAGCTCATCCGGCGTGCCCGGCCTCATGAGAGTTCCGGTCCTCGGCAACCTCTTCAAAAGCAAATCCGACAACAACAAACGCGTCGAGTTGATCGTCCTCATGCGCCCTCTGGTGCTGCAATCGCCCAAAGACGCCGCCGTCCTCGCCCGCGAAGAACTCGAGAAACTCCCCGGCGTGCGCCGCGCGCAAGTCGATTGGGAAAAGGAAGAACAGACCCGCACGGACAAAGCGAACAAGGAAATCAAAGACAAACGGTCGAAGAACAAGCAATCCGGCAACGTGCCCAAGGATCTGCTGTTCGATCAACCCGCCCCGACATCCCCGGCCGAACTTCCTCCACCTGCGCCCGAAACCAAACCGCCCGCCGCTCCCGAATCGACCAAGCCGTAACCCGTCCCGAGGCGGCCCTTGTCCCTGCAACGGACCTTTGCTAGATTGTCGGCGCTCGACACGCTCCAGGGACGCGGAACGACTCCGCCCTCCCCGGGACGAGTCCGGGCTTGAACTGAAACTCGATTATGCCACACGAACTCCCTGCCCTGCCCTACGCCCACGACGCTCTCGAACCCCATATCGACAAAGCCACCATGGAAATCCATCACGGAAAGCACCACAACGCTTACGTGACCAATCTCAACAAGGCTTTGACGGGCAACGCCGCCCTCGAAGCCATGCCGATCGAGGACTTGATCAAGAACCTGGGCTCCGTGCCTGATGCCACTCGCGGACCGGTCCGCAACAACGGCGGCGGCCACTACAACCACGCCCTGTTCTGGAAACTGATGAGCCCTGGCGCGGGCGGCGCGCCGTCCGGACCGCTGGCCGCGGACCTCCAGGCCGCCTTTGGAAGTTTCGAGGCCTTCAAGGAGAAATTCGAAGCCGGCGGCGTCGGCCGCTTCGGAAGCGGCTGGGTCTGGTTGATCGTCAACAAGTCCGGAAAACTCGAAATCGTCTCCACCCCCAACCAGGATAATCCGGTCATGGACGGTACCGGACGGCCCATCCTTGGCTGCGATGTGTGGGAACACGCCTACTACTTGAAGTACCAGAATCGCCGGCCCGACTATCTCAAGGCGTTCTGGAATGTGGTGAATTGGAACGAAGTGGCCCGTCTCTACGCTCAAGCCAAAGGCTGAGAGAGGGCTTTACCCTGCGAAATCCCCACCACGCCGTCCGAAGCACACGGACGGCGTTCTTTTTTTGGAGCCGGCCTTCCGGCCGAACGCCGAGTTCCAGCAGCGACGATTCACATCGGCTCACTCGGAGCCACCCTCCGGGCATCCGGCTATTGCACCGTCACCGCCCGGTAGAAGCGCGGACCTGAACCTTGAGCGTTGGGATCGGAGATGCGAACGACTCCATTCACCGAATTGGTGGTCATGAGCGGCGTCCAAACGTCAAACGAAGTTGTCCACTCGATGGTGTATTCCCCGCCGGGCAGTCCGCTGAGATCGAATTGCAGGGATCCATTGCTGAACCCTGGAGGTGCAAACCTTGCCGGGGCCTCCAATCGGTAGGTCAAGTTGGCCGTCCCCGTCGCTCCATTCACACCATCGACCGCAATGTAATAAACCGTCCCTCGAATGATGGGCACCACGACTTTGCTGTCCTTCCCGTCCGTTCCGCCATCGTTGTCGCAAGCGACAGGAGTCAACGTCGCAAAGTCCGCCGCGTTCCCCGTGTAAACCGCCAGCACGGTGTCGAAATCGCTGCCATCCGTGGTCAGCGTCAGGAACCCGTCGGCTTCCGGAGTGTAGGAAGTCCACTGACTGGACCCGCCGATCACACCGCAATGCTGAGGCTCCCCTTCCTCCGTATTCGACCCGAATGAGTTGAAGATCTGGCTGCCGGAATAACCGCGCGCCACAGCCGTTCCTGTCCGCCTCGTCCGGGGCAATCCGCCCAACGCCCTTTCCAAGGGCAGAGGCGACGGGGTCAATGCATCCGAGGAGAGTTCCAGAAAGAGAACGGCATCCGACAACTTGTCTTCGCTGGAGACGTTTGCATTGACCTTGTCTCCTTCGCTCAAGTTGACCTGTAACCTCGCCGATCGGCTGGTGATGCTGGCTGAGGGATTCGAGACCTCGACAACGTAATCGCCAAGATTGGTCAACTGCACGGCCGTGATCGAAAGTGTTTCGGAGGTCGCCCCTGGGATGGCGGCTCCATTGAAAAACCATCGATACGTAATGGGATTGAGGGAGCCCACCGGATTCACCGCGGCCACTTTGAATTCCGCCGCGGCGCCCAACCGGGTCACGACCGTTTGCGGATGACTGTGTTCTTGGCGGAAAGCGCGACTTGAAACGTCCGGCTCGACCGGGCGCCCTGCTCATCGATCACCGACACCGTCACCAGCGCCGATCCCGTGGCGTCGGCTGAAGGCGATATGCTTAATCCACGCCGGGCCCCCGTTCCTTCGATCTTCAAGGCGGCATCCGGCAGCACACTTTGATCGCTCGACCTCGCCACCACTTGCAGTTTCTCGACAGGTGTTTCAGCGTCCGTAACCACGATCGAGATGGGACCGATGACGCGCCCACCCACGCTCACCTGATCTTGAATCTCGTTCAGGGTCGGCGCCGTGTTCGCTCCTTGGTCGATCGAATGGGCGTTCACGCTGAGCACGTAACGAACCGGTGTCTTGTTGCCGGGATCGCCGTGCAGAACCAGCACGTACTCGGCGGCACGCGGAGGCAGATATTCGAAATCGTTGTTCAACGCTGTCCCTCCCAGGGCCTCGTTGGCCGTGCCGTAGAGCGTCCAATAGGCGCCGGCATCCAGCCCCTGCCCGTTGAAATACAGCCGCTCCTTGCCCGTGACCGTGAGCCGAAGGATCCGCGCGCTGGTCGGGGGATCCAACACCCCGTCGAATGCGGTGTTGTAGCGAAGCACCGGCTGCGAGGCGACGTCAAAGAGCTGAAAAGCAAAAGCGCCCTTCGCATCGCCGCTTCCGTCAATCGACAGGGTAAAAACGCCCGATTCGCCAAGGGTCAACGGGCCAAAATCACCCCCCGCGGCAAACTCGCGCAAAACCCCGCCTGAAGGATTGATGAAGCGAGCGCGCAGGGACGCATGCTCCGCGAACAACGAATCGAAGTACAACTTTTGACCGGGAAAACCCTTGAACTTGAACATCGAAAAATCCCCGGCCCGTTCCAAGACGCCTTTCATCACCGCACCGAGCTCCAGTTCCAAATCGGGAATGGAAGCGACATTGACGCTGAATTTGAAGCTCGGCGGCTTCTCGGCATGACTCGTGAGGACCAGCAGGTGCACCCCTGTTTGGGTGGCGACGGATTCGAAATCGCGATTGATGGTGTTGCCACCCAGAGCCGCATTGCCTGGACCGTAAAGATTCCACGCCCCCGTAAATTCCGAACCCAAACCATCGAAGAAAAGTCGCTGGCCGGCCGTCGCCAGCACCTTGTAAATCACCGCGCCGAATCCCGGATCCACGACGCCAGCATACTCGCGATTGAGGACCAACTCAGGCTGGCTTCCCATTTCAAACACTCGAAATGCAAAGTCCCCGATGGCGCCGCCGTTGGCATCAATGACCACTCGATAATGGCCATTCCCCCCCAAAGTCACAGGACCCCGGTCATTGTCGATCGCCACAGCGAACAAATCAGCGCCCGACTCCACATCCTGAACGCGGGCCACACCTCCGCCAAATCCCTTCATACCGTCGAAATACAGCCGCTGCCCCGCCACGCCTGCAAACTCGAATATTCTGCGATCCCCCGGCAGCGAAATGCTGCCGGACACCACCGAATTCAACGGCAGCTTCTCCGTGGTCACACGTGCCGGCAAAGCCCGGAACGCATAGCCCGCCGGAGCCGCCGTCCTTCCGTCCATCGTCAGAACATAAACGCCATCGGACGGAAGGATGACCTCCATATCAGCGCCCCAATGAACCTGCGCCAGCACGGCGTTCTGGGGACTGTAAAGTCTCCAATCGCCTCCATTGGTGCCCAAGCTGTCGAAGTACCACCGCTGCCCAGCCCCCCCCAACAATGCATAAGGGGTGATCCCCAACCCCAGGTCGTTGACTTTGCGAATCTCCACCCCTGCCTCAATCCTGGCTGCTTTCGCCAAATCAAGCATCCGGAATCGAAAATCCGCTCGCACTCGAGAACCATTGTCCACCAACAACGTGTAACGCCCGCCCATCTCGAGGCTGAATGGATTGGTATCCGAATCCGAATTGCCATTGACGTGCTGCACTCGTCCCACCGGTCCGTAAAGACGCGAACTAACTCCATCGAAATCCGCGTCAAGAGCGTCGTAAAGCAGCCTCTGACCGACGGAACCGTCGAGAGTGAATTGGCGCGCTTCGCCGGGATCGAGATCTCCCGCGACGCTCTCGCCCAAGGACAGCGCGGGAGCCTGGGAAAAGTTGAGCAGGTGAAACTTGTCGGTTCCGGTTCCCCTGACTTGCAAGGTCAGCTTGCCATTCTTCGGGATGATGAAAGGACCGCTGTCTCCATTGGACCCCACGGTGAAAAGATTCGCCCCACCAGCCGGGGCCTCACGCAAATCCACCAAAACTCCCCCGGCCGGATCCTGCGCATCAAAGTAAACCAAATGCCCGGCCACACCATCGAATTCAAACCGGTTCGTTCCTCCGCCCGTCACGGATCCTTGAATCAGTTGCCCGAAACCCGCAAGCGTCCCCGTGGGCTCCTCCAAAACGGTCAGCAAGAATCCATAAGGCAGCGAAGCGGCCGGATTATTGTCTGACACGATCATGACATAATGCTCGCCTGACTCCACCAGAGCGAAATCCAAGTTCCTCGCCCTCAACCCGCCAAAATCGGTCGTCACTCCCGAAGGATTCACCAACCGGGCCGAAATGCCCCCGTCCGTGGCACCCGCCCCGGCCAGTCGCATCCGTTGTCCCGCCTTGGCCGAAAACCGATACAAATCCATGCGAGCCCCCGGAACCAGCGCCCCCACCACATTGCCTCCGATGCTGATCGGAGCCGAAGCCGCCAAATCAAGCGCGCGAAATTGAAAGTCACCCACCCAGGCCCTGGATGCGGTGAACGTAATGCGATGCTTCCCGGTTTCCTTGAAAACTTCCACCGCCCCATCCGCCGCGCCCCCTGACCCCAAATCCCCCGCCGGCGGACTCGAGAAAACATACCGAACCGGGGCGACGCCACCAAGAGGCGAAAGCCAGTCCAAGATGACCTTTTGCCCCGCCACGCCGTCGAAAAGGAATTGGATGGAATCGCCCGGATTCTGAATGGCACCCCGCGTCGTTTGACCCAAGAGCAGAGCCGACTGCGCGGCGACCATCGGAGTGACCCGCAGGCCATAAGGAACCGGATTCTCCGAATTGCCATCCAGCACTAAAAAATACTCGCCGTCACCCGGAAGGGTCACGGTGGAGTCGCCGGTCAAGTTGCTTCCCGTCAGCCAGCGTCCGGTCGGCTCATAGAATCCCCAACCGGCAGCGGTGGAAGGGCCCATAAAGTCCAGGTATAACCTTTCGTCAATCTTGCCTCGAATGCGGAAGATAACGCTCTGATTTCCTCGCTCCATGGAGTCACCCTGATCCCAAAGCAGGTACATTGCATTGCCCCCAAAGCCCTCCTCGAACTGTGCGCGCATGCGATAAACACCCGGCGCAACGGGCACGGAGGCCGGGCCGACCCTGATGGCCTGGCCCTGGCCCCAGTTGTTGTCCGTGAGCTCCGGCGAAGCTTTTTCGAATTGCCCATTTCCATCCAGGTCGATCCAGAGGCGGCTGCCATCGTCGCTCGAGGTGAAAAACCGCGTGTTCGGGATCGTGACCAGAACGGTGCCATCCCACTGAACCGAATAGTCTTCCCAATTGTCATCCGTCCCTTTGGTCAACCCGACTGCGGCACGAGAGCCCCAATTCGGATTGTCGAAGGCGATCTGAGAGTCGGCTCTTTTCCCCGCCACAGGTTGCGTAATCCGCCAATCATCCTGCTCTGGATGGCTCCTTAAACTGGAGTTGATATAGGTTCCCACGACATCCAAAGCTGGGGCCGGCACCACGGAGAAGCCGTACGCCTTGCCATACTCCAAATCGCGCACGGCGGAGGATCCGAGGTCGATCCACCGAAACGCGTAATCTCCCGTTGTCGCTCCGATGCCATCCAGCACGAGCGTGTACACGCCGGCCTGGCCGATCGTAAATGGACCGCGGTCCGTGACTCGATTGACCTCCCAAAGCGATTCCCCTCCGGGGCCGAGCAGCCGGGCGTGAACGGATCCGGGATGATTGCTTTGCGCATCGAAGTAAAATTGTTGCCCCACGCGGGCGGTGAACCGGAATTGGTGCTGGTCACCCGGGCGAAGAATCGAACCCTCCAAGCGCTGGTTCATGAGCAAGTCCTCCACCGCGTGTTCATACGCGTTCACCCGGAAAGCAAAAGGAATCGGGTTCGGCGCTCCATGCCCGTAGATGAACAAGTGATACGCCCCGGCGCGCGGGAGGGTCAGCTCGAAGCTGCCCGATAATCCCACATTCCCCAACGTCTCGTTCGCGGGACCAAACAAAATCATGCCGCCGCCCGCTTGCCCCCACAGACCGTTGAAAAAGAGCCTCTCCCCCTGCCGGCCTTCATAACGGTAAGCCTGCAAAACCGTTCCGGGATCCAGGCTCTGTCCCGCTTCCCATTCCAGGAACATCGTGTTTGCTCCGAATTACTCCGCATACTGGACACGAAACGCGTAAGTGCCCGCCGGAATCCGCTCCATCGGCCCGCGCCGGGTCGTGCCTTGACCTTGGCCCCAATTATTATTGAGAAACTCCGGACCCGTTTCTTCAAACTTGCCATCCGCATTCAAATCAACCCAGAGCCGACTGCCATCGTCACTGCTGGTATAGAGCCTCGCGCCTTCCCGCCACCTGCTGGGTGACACGCCAGTCATCCTGGGTTGCGTAGCTCCGCAGGCTTTCATTGATATAACTCCCCACGACTTTGATCAACGCCGAAGCGGGTACACTCTCAATGCCCACTCCATACGTCGTGTTCAACTGCAAAGCCCGCACGGGCGGGGACGCAAGGTCGAACAACCGAAACCGATAAGCCCCGATGTTCCCCGCCCCTCCCTCCACGATGAACTGATACTTGCCGAACTCCGTGAGAGTCAACGGCCCGAAGTCGGAATCCATTCCCCTGAAAAAAAGATCCGCCCCACCCGGCGAGCGCAAACGAACCGTCGCCCGGGTGAACCCCTCGATGGCATCGTAAAAAAGACGCTGCCCGGGCGCCCCATCGAACTCGTAGACCGCATCCTCGCCCGCCGCGTTGATCTCCCTGGACACCAGAGCTCCCAGCCCCAGGACCTGCGTCCGGGTCCCGGCCCTCGATGGAACCAAGTCAAAAAAAGCCGGTTCACGACCTCCGCCCCCGATTCCCAACACGTAAATCGATTCGAAGACCGTGGTAAACTCCAAATCCGCATTCCACGAATTCTGGCTCAGGATCTCATTCTTGGGACCATAGACCGCCCATCCCCCGCCATTGGTCCCACGCCCGTCAAAAAACCAGCGTTCCCCGGCCTTCGCCGCGAATCGGCGGAAGATAGCCCCCGTTGGCGGATCCATCTTGCCTGTCAAAGGCGAACCCAACTCCAGCATCGGCGCTTGATCCACATCGAAATAACGGAATCGGAAGTCCGTTTTCACGTTGCTCACGTTTTCCGTAATCCAATAGTAACGCCCTGCGGCTCCCAGCGTGAAAATGCCAACATCATGATCCGCGTTCCCGTTCACAAATTGGATGTTCCCCGCTGAATTGAGGAGTCGAATGAGCACCGGATCGAAATCCGCATCCAATGCGTCATAGAAGATCCGTATCCCCGCGGTCCCCTCAAAAGCAAAAACCTCGGTCTGCGCGATTTCCAAATCTCCCTTCATTTCCACGCCCGGCGGCACGTGTTTCAGTCCTGTCAAATCCAGCAACCTCAACCGATAGGCTCCGGTCCCCCGCACCACCACATCGTAGGCAGCACTGGAAGCAACCAAATGCGGACCCGAGTCCCCACTGGCACCCACCGTGAACATGTTCCCCCCGGTTCCATCCGAACGCCGAAAATCCACCACCACGCCTCCGGCTCCCCGGTTCAAACTATCCAGGTAAACCCACTGGCCCGCCACGGCTTGGACCGTAAATCGATTCGTCCCTCCCGTAACCGAACCTTCCAAGATCTGCCCAAATCCGATCGATTGCCCCTTGGCATCCGCCGCCGCAGTCACCTCGAACTGATAAGAGAAAGCGAGGCTCCCTGAACCCGTCCCGGCCACCAGCAAGACACAAATACCGTCGGTGGGGAGCACCACTTCGCCTAAATCGGTCCGAAATCCGCAGCCGGAAATTAACACTTGGTCCGCGGCACCATAAAACTCCCAGGAGGCCGCTGTCGAACTTGAGACGCTGGCCAGCCAGCCCTTTCCAAAAATACACCACCGACTGCCGTTGCGGAGCCAAAACTCCGTTCACCGTCTTGCCCGACACAAGCTCCGGCCCGGAGGCCACATCAAGAATGCGGAACTTGAATTCTCCGGTGGATTCGCGAATGCCATCGACCGTGACCAGATAGTTCCCGGTCTCCTCCAAAGTCTGCAATCCCCCGTCGCGTCCGGCGACCGAGTTGAGCACCTGTTTTCCCGAAGGTGCAGTGACCGTGATCGTCAGTCCGCCATTGTCCGGCTCCAATCCATCCAGAAATACCCGCTGCCCGGCGGTGCCTTTGATCGAGTAGCCGACGAGGCCACCCGCCAAGGCAATCTTCCCCTCAACGGTCTCGCCATACCGAATCACCGAACTGGCGGGCAAGAGCTGAGCCCAAGCCGGGAACGACTTCAGGAGAAATCCCGTGAGGAATCCGAGGAGGATGAGGGGTCGTTTCATAATTCACGCGTTCGCAATTCCAGGAATTGCATTGAGAATAGCTTCCAGCGGGAACTCCCCGCAGGGCTCCCATGCCAGGAGCATACCACAAGCCAATGCCCGGGCGCAGCTCAAAACCCGAGGCCGAGATCACGGTAAAACAAAGCGGCGGATTCCAAGGAATCCGCCGCTTCAAATCGGGTGCTGAACAGGTCGGGATCTCAGGCCTTCTTCGACTCGCCTTTTTTCCAAGTGCGCTTGGGTGGCTTGGTCACCAAACCCTGCTTCAAGGCCTTGGCGCTGACTCGGATGTAGCGGACTTCGCCGTCCACCACCGCCTTAACCCGTTGCAGGTTGGGGAAAAACCTTCGCTTGGTAATGGCGGTGACGTGGGTGCCAATGCCGCCCTGTTTCTTGGCTTTTCCACTGCGCCAAATAATACTGCCCTTGACCGGGCCCTTGCCTGTTAATTCGCAAATTCTTGCCATATCTACATTTCCGCGAAGCTCGCGAGCGGGCGAAACTATCAACCTTCGCCGCCAATGCAAGGACGAATGTTTCCTAATTTCAGTTCCTCAGTTCCCGGTGCTTCCGCAAGCTGACGGGGCGCGCCGTTCACAGCGCTTCCGCTCGCGCCAGCCTGCCTGACCGGCTCGGATGGAACCTCGCCCTCCCGCTCCAGGGCCCGCCATGGGTGGATGCCTTCGCCCCGGCAGCACCCTTGCCCCTCCAACCTGCGATGCCCCTTTCAAGACATGCCCTGAAGCGGCGTGAACGCCGCGCGCATCACTGACAAACCTGTGAATGCGCGGAGATCCGCCCCAGGCGCGCTTGGCCCGCCTACTTCAACGGAATGGGAGGTGGGTTGATGTTGGGAATCGGAGCATCAATCTCACTGTCGGCTGCCCCACCGTCCTTCTTCTCGTCGCCCTTCTTGTCGGCCATGAAATCGGCGCGATTCTTGAGGATCGCATCGATGTTCCACTTCGACACCAAATAGGTCCAGTTTGCCAGGGCTTTCTCTTTCGCCAATTTCTCCTTCAGCTTGTCTTGCTTTTCCTTGAATTCCTTGTCGAGCTTTTCCTTGTCCTCCGGCTTCTCATCCTTGCCGGGGGTGCGTTCTCCAGCCAGCGAGGCACTCGTCGCCACTTGCAGATGGTAGTTCTCTTCCGGCGTCTTCGATCCGATTTTGATTTGATAAGTAAAACCCTCAAACGTTTCAACGGTCGCGGTCATCGGCTGATGAAGTCCGGTCGTTTCCGGCTTCGCCTCGGGCGAAACCACGTCGGTGAAACTTGGATAGGAGAACAAGTTCCCAGCCGCAGAAGCTTTCGTCGCGTCAAATTTCTCCTCCGGCTTGGCGTCCGCCAGCTTCAATTCCCCGCCCTCGGTCTCCCGATGGATTTTCCACGAGTTCGTGTCCTGGGTGTGAGTGACCGCGACGCTCTTCAGTTTTTCAACTTTGAAGAATTCTTTGTCGATCCACGTCTCGGCCTTGGGTTCCAGGTTGTTCAACGGATCAGAAATGACCGCCACGTCCTGCCCTGGTTCGCCCACGAGCAGGTAACGGCCGTCCGGCCATTCCCCGCCTCCGCCAAAAGGAGATGCCTCGCCGCCGGATTTCTTCACGTGCTTCTTGCCCAGCAACACGGACTTGATCGTTTTGCCGCTGGCATCCTTCAATTGGACCAGTGTCCCGGAATTGGTTCCCTGGTCAGGAGGAAGGAGGTCCAACCGCCCAAGCTGGGAGGCTCCCACTTTGACGGCTTGGACCGTCTTGAGTTCCCAGAGTTTTCTGAGGGTGTCGCCGATTTCACTGAAGTTGGCCGGATACTCGAAGCGCTCCTTCACGTGCCACGCCTCGCCCTTCTTGACGAGGTGAAGCGTGTTGGTTTGCTGTTGGATCACGATGGAGCTGACTTCGTTGATGGGGAACTCGCCCAAGGCTTTTTGGCCCATGCTTTGCCCCGACGACTTCCAGGCGGAGGTGTCGCGTCGATACAGGAGAGCTCCCAGGCCGACGACGACGGCCCCCACCACCAGGATGAGGATGAGTTGCTTGCGGTTCATTTTGCGGCGGTCTTCTTGCGTTTCATCATCGCGAGCAGGATGCCCGCCACGGTCACTCCCAGGGGCATGCCTGCGATATTGACCCACTTCAAGGAATTCTCCAGGGAATCAATGTCCCGCCGGAGCTGTTTCCGAACGTCCTTCAGTTCCTTCTTCACCTCGGCCTCCTTCTTGCGGAAATTCGCCAATTCCTGTTGCTGCTCCGGAGACATGATAAAACGTTGATTCTTGTCCTGCTTCGTCCGCTGCAGCTCGTTCAAACGCTGCTGGGCATTGGCGAGGTCGCCCTCCAGTTGCTTGATCTTGGCCCGGTAGCTCTCCTCCGCCTGAGCCTGCATCTTCTTCACGACCGTAAAGGGCCGGCTAATGGTGGCCCGCGTGCGGACCTGGATCAGGCTGCTGTCCCCGGACATTTGCTCCACCAGGTTTTGGGCGAGGTTCAGATTCTGATTCAAAGGGGTGGCCAGTTGCTGCCCAAAGAAGTTTTGCACGCGCACCGTAAACTGGTCGTAAAGCATGTCCACGTCGCCGAACAAGACCACCACGGCCTCCTTCGTGCCTTCCTTCAACCCCTCCCCTTTCTTTTCCTCTTTCTTTTCGCCGTCCGCGGGCGGCGCCGCCGCTGGCTTGCCTTCCGGAAAAGCAGTCTTGAACTTGCCGCTCAGCCGGATGGCCAAACTTTGCTCCTTGCCCGAACGAACATAGTCCTTGTTGATATTGCCCCCGGCGAACTCGGCCATGAATTTTTCGATCTGAGCCGAGTCGGGGGTGGTCTTCAGCAAGGTCGTCTGGGTCAAACCCGAAACCGGCGTTCCCGAAAACACGCCGGAAAACGCCATCAGCAAATTGTCGATCTGGCTCGTCACCACATCGCCCTCCAGCACGCCATCCTTGTTGATGCTGAGGACGGTGGGTAAAGCTTCCGGCCGCCCGCCCCGGCTGAGTTGCGTTACAAAATTCATGTCCGCCACCACTTTCTCCGAGGAGAACTCAATCCCCCAGGCCTTGAACAATTTGTCGAGCGAAGAACCACTGGAAGCCGCGCGCTGAAGCGGATTCGAAGGGTTCGCGGTGCTGTCCACCACACACAGGGGATCGACAAACGCGATCAACGAACCGCCTTTCAGCACAAACTGATCGATCGCAAACTGCGCCGGCTCAGGGAGATTCTTCGGATGCAGCACCAGCAACACCTTGATGTCGTCCTCAATGTGATCCACCGACGTCTCGATTTGCTTGACGTTGAAATCACGCTTCAGCTCGTTGATGAACACCCAGGCGGGCTGCTGACCGCCCCGGCCCATCTGCATCATCATCGGGTTCATGGCCGACCCGAACACAGGCAGGGAACTCATCACGCCCACGACCGGCTTGGTGGGGCTGATGACCTGCGAAATAGCCCGCGAAATATCGTACTCCAGCAGCTTTTCCCGGTCAGGAGAGAGGGTCACGGGAAATTTGGCGTCCAAACAGCTCACCGCCAGACCGAGATAAATCTTGTCGGTCATGTTCACCATCATGCCCTCGACACCGTCCAAGTTGGCGGATTCCTCGGCATCCGAATCGGGTTGCGGATCGAGTTTTTCCAGCTCGATCAATCCCTTCGAGTGCTGCTGATACTCGTCCAGCAAATCCTCCACCCTGCGGGCGTGGTTCTGCCAGGGCACCGGCATGGCGTTCTCCCCTTGGGTGTAATAAAACCGGATTTTGACCGGCGTATCCAATTTCTTGAGGATGCTCTTGGTCCCTTCCGAAAGCGTGAAGATCTTATCCTGCGTCAAATCCACCCGAACCTTCGCGCGGCTGGCGATCAAGTTCAGGAAGATCAGGATGAGGAACATCGCCCCCACCCCGATCGTGGAGTAGAGCAGGGCCTCGTTGGACTTGTTCTTGGACATAGGCGGTGTCGAAAGTGAAGGGTTATCCGGCGCGGTGGCTGCGAATGATCACGCTCGTGGTGAACAGGGAGAATCCCATGACCGAGAGAAAGTAGAGCAAATCACGGGAATCCAGCACGCCGCGTTGGAAACCTTCGAAGTGCGGCATGACGCTGAAGGCCGCCACGCCCTTGACGAGCGCGTTCGGCGCCCATTTCACGAGCAGGTTCGTCACGGGCGGCCAGCCGGCCAAGATCAGGAAAAGACAGAAAACAACGGAGAGGATGAAGCTGATCACTTGATTGCGAGTCATGGCCGAGGTCACACAACTGATGGCCAAATAGGCCCCGGCCAGCATCAGGCTTCCCGCGTAACCTCCGGCGATGACGCCGAGATCCGCCGGTCCCAGATACCGGACCGTCGCTACGAGCGGAAAAGTCAGCGCCAGCGCCAGGGCCAGGAAAAGCCAGGAGGCCAGGAACTTCCCGAGAATCGCATGCCAGGGCGTAATGGGCATGGTCAAGAGCAACTCAATCGTCCCCAACCGGCGCTCCTCCGACCACAGCCTCATGCCGGCGGCCGGGACCAGAAACAAATAGAGCCACGGATGCCAGAGAAAAAAGGAAGTCAGCGAAGCCTCTCCCCGTTCGAAAAACCCGCCCGCCATGAACGTGAAGAAGCCGACCAATAATAGAAAAATAACAATGAAAACGTAACCCACGGGCGAGGCGAAGTAGCCTCCAAACTCCCGCTTCGTGATCGTCCAAATATTGCCGAGGGGTGTCCCTTGAGCGCTCATGCTTGCCTGTCCTTTTGCATTTGTGTGTCGGGAAGAGTGATGCTGCGGAAAACCTCGTCCAATCGCCCTTCATCCTGATGAAGTTCGAGAATCTGCCAGCCCTCGCGATTGGCCAACTCGTGCAAAGCGCGAGTCATCTGGCCGTCCGCCAGGGAGGTCTGAGGATAAATGCGCACGCCGGCCTCCCCGTTGGCGCCGAACGGAACCACGCGCTTGGCGCCCGCCACGGAGCCGGCTTTCGCCAGCACGTCCGCAGGGGCGGGGCCCGCAACCTTGAACAAAACCGTGCCGGCGAATTCTGAACGCTTCTTCAATTCCGACGGAGTTCCGTTCGCCACCACTTCGCCGCGGTCGATAATCATGGCGCGTGAACAGACCGCTTCGACTTCCTCCAGGATATGTGTGGAAAAGATGATCGCCTTCTTTTCTCCCATGCGCCGGATCAACGTGCGCACTTCATGCTTTTGATTCGGATCCAGGCCGTCGGTCGGCTCGTCCAACACGAGCACCTCAGGATCATGAAGGATGGACTGGGCAAAACAGGTGCGATGACGGTATCCCTTGGAAAGCGTGTCCACACTCTGTTGCACCACGTTTTCGAGGAAACACGTTTCAATCACCCGGTGAACGGCCTGGGTGACGGAAGCCCCGCGCATGCCTCGCAGTTCCGCCGCAAATCTCAGGAAGCCCTCCACCGTCATGTCGGTGTAAACGGGCGCGTTCTCGGGCAGGTAGCCCAGGAGACGCTTGGCCGGGATGGGATTCTCCCAAACATCGAACCCTCCAACCGACGCCGTGCCCGACGTGGGCGGGAGGAACCCCGTCAACATGCGCATGGTGGTGGATTTGCCCGCGCCGTTCGGTCCCAGAAATCCAAGCACTTCCCCCTTCTCCACCGTGAAAGAGACGCCTTTGACGGCGTGCTTGGGGCCAAATTGTTTTCTCAGTTCGCTTACTTTGATCATTCGATCCTCATTCCAATATCATCGCACCGCAACCCGCGCCCGGATCAAGCCTCGCCGCACTGGGCAGCGAAATCCGACCCGATTACTACCTATACATATGATCGAGAGGCCTCTACCCATACAACGCTTGTCAAGAGGCGCAAGAGTAAGGCGATCCCCCGGGAGCTTCATTTCCGCGGGACGGATCCCTTTGACCCGTGCGAGCTCGAAAGGCTCAATCTTTCGAAGGGAGAAGTAAACAATATTCGGCAGGTTACCCCCTGACCCGGTGCATCCACAGGTTGTCGGGGCGCGCCGTTCACGGCGCTTCCGTTCCCGCCAATCGGCCGCGGCGATCTCCTCCTGTTCCATGGCCTGCCCTAGCCCGCATATTTCATGGCGCGATCGATTTTAGGAATTTGGAGGGCAAGATTTTCCTGAGACGCGGCGGAATGGGCGTTGGAGGGCTGGTGGTGGGGTGACGACAAGGGGGAACGGCGGTATCGC